>JAWVEW010000408.1:0-2810 GCA_033856495.1 Miltoncostaeaceae bacterium
CCCGTTCACTGCGGCCGCCTCGGCCGGACCGGCGGAGCGCGGCCGGTGGCGCCGGCCGTTCTCGCCACTGCTCGAACGATGCCATTGGCGGACCCTCCGCCGTCGTGAAGCCAGCACGCCATAGGGACCGCGGGCGCCGCAGGCGTGGCCTCCCGCCGCTCCGAGTCTACTCTCATACCGCGAAACGATCTTCGACGTCTCACTTGGTTCGTCGAGCCACGCATGTCGACCTGCCGCGGCGGCCTGAAAGCCCCCAGGCCTGGTCGCTCAATCCGGGCCGAGCGCCCGGTACGCGACCGCCAGCCGTGCCGCCAGCGCGGCGTTCGCCAGCACAGCTCTCGGTTGACGGCGAGGGTCCGCCCGCCGCTCTCGCGGTGGAGGAACGCCAACGCGTACGGCGTGAGCGCGGGGCCGCGAGCGCCGTCGCGCTGCGCCGCGGCGACCGCCTGCCGGATCAGGTCCTCGACGTCCTCCAGGCCGGGCTCCGGCGGGCGCGCCACCAGGAGGGCGCCGCCGCCCAGCCGCCAGTGCAGGCGGGCGATGCGCGCCGTCTCCTCCGGCGACTCCACGCGGGCCGCGACCGGCGGGCCGCCACGAGCGGAGTAGAAGAGCGGGAGCGTGTCGGCCCGCCAGCCGAGAAGCGGCACGCCCAGGGTCTCCAGCGCCTCCGCCGTCGCCGGGACGTCGAGCAGCGACTTCGCGCCGGCGCAGACGACGACGACCTGGGACCGGGCGAGCTCGGCCAGGTCGGCCGAGACGTCCGGCGGCGACGGGAACCCGCGATGGACGCCGCCGATGCCTCCGGTGGCGAGGAAGCGGATGCCGGCCGCCCGGCACGCCACCAGGGTGGCGCCGACGGTGGTGGCGCCCAGCGCACGCTGGACCGCGCACGCCGCGAGGTCGCGCGGGCCCACCTTCCGGGCGGACGCCCCGGCGTCGGCAAGGCGAGCGATCTCCCGGGCTCCCAGCCCCACCCGCACGGCGCCGTCCAGGACGCCCACCGTCGCCGGGATCGCCCCGGCCGCCCGGACCCGCTCCTCCGCCTGCGCCGCCACCTGGCCCCCCTGTCCCGACGGGAAGCCGTGGGCCACCAGGGTGGTCTCGAGCGCGACGACCGGCTCGCCGGCCGCGAGCGCCGCCGCCGCCTTCGGGCCGAGGACCACGCCGATGCGCTCCCTCGTGGACACGGCGGCGATTCTCGCAAGCAGCCCGACGCGCCGCCTTACTTGTGGATCTTGTTGCAGACCGTGTCCTGGATGGCGCCGCCCTCCAGGAACGAGCTGCAGATCTTCGAGTTGTGGTCGAAGTAGTGGTCGAAGGTCAGGGTGATCACCACGCGTCCGAACTTCTTCTTGTGGTACGCGGGACTCCAGAACTCGTAGCGGTCGCCGTCGGGCTCCTGGACGGTCACCAGGGCCTGGTAGTCGCGGATCGCGCTGCCGCTCCACTTCGCCCGGATGATGTCGACCGAATCGAGGTGGAGGCCCTTGCCGTTCACGTTGTGGCAGACGTAGTTCGTCGGGAAGTCCGTGTACGTGCAGCCGCTCGCGGACGCGGCCGCCGTGCCGGCGCCGCCGAGGATGCAGGCCGCCGCACCGGCCAGCGTGAGCGCGAGCGTGGTGATTCGACGGCGCGGGGGGTTGGCGCTCATGACGCAGGTCCTTTCCGCGGGGCGTGGGCACGCCACCGCTGACATATGTGCCGGCGCGGCGCTGTCACTGACACCGCGGCCTGGTCTCGGGCGCAAACCTATGCAGCGCCGACGGGGGGCTGCATCCCCCCGTCGGGGGATTCGACCCGGCGGGTCTATCCCGCCGGCGGGACTGCCTCCGGAGCGGGTTCCTCGCGCTGGCCGTTGGACTGGTGGATCCACTTGCCGAGCGCGGCGTCCAGCAGGCTGCCCCGCTGACCGCCCACGACGATGTCCGGAACGATCTTGACCTGCCCGTCGCTGATCTCGCCCAGCGCCGCGACCAGCGCGGTCGCCTCCTGGCCGATCGCCTGGCGCTGCGCCTCGTAGCCGTCGGCGCGGGCCACGCCCTGCGCCTTGACGACCTCGGCCTCGGCCAGGCCCTTGGCGCGGGTCACCGCCGCCTCGGCCTCGCCGGTGGTCCTGACGAAGGCCGCCTGGCCCTCCGCCTCCGCCTTCCGGGCCTCCGAGGAGTTCCGTGCGATCTGGATGGCGACCGCCGACTGCGAGAGCTCGACCTGGGCCGCCGCGGTCCCGCGCGCGGCCTCGAGCTGGATGCGCTCCGTCTCGGCCTCCCGCTCCTGGAGGTAGGTCGCCTTCTGCTGGTTGGCGATCTCCCGCGCGGTGAGCACGTCGACCAGCTGCTGCGGCAGGATGACGTCCTGGATGTCGACCCCGCGCGTCTCGACGTGGTAGCGCTGGAGGTAGCTGATCACGTACTGCTCGGCCGCCTCCTGAACCGCGTCCCGGGTCTCGATGAACCGGACCGCCGGCAGCCCCTGCAGGCTGTTGCGGAAGTAGTTGCCGACCGCGCTCTGCAGCACCTCGTTCACGAGGTTCCGCATGGTGCCGACCATCGAGATCACCTTGGGCGCCATGGTGTCTGGCACGTGGATCTGCACCTGCAGATCGATGCGGAAGACGAAGCCCTCCCGGCTCTTGGCGTCGATGGGGGAGAGGGCGGCGTCCAGCTGGTGGGCGGTGCTCGTGGCCGTGGACCAGTTGAGGGTCAGGATGCTCGTCTGCACGATCTCGGCCGCGTAGCAGCGCGGGTTGATCGCGTACTTGCCGGTGCGCAGGACCTCGCTCCAGACGCCCTGATGCTCCGGGTAGACGATGG
>JAWVEW010000409.1:0-3421 GCA_033856495.1 Miltoncostaeaceae bacterium
TGGGCGGCGACGAGGTGGTCACGAAGTCCGGGCTGATGGTGGGGCTCGGCGAGACGCATGACGAGATGGTCGAGGCGTTCGGCGCGCTGCGCGAGCACGGCGTGCAGGTCCTCACCGTCGGCCAGTATCTGCGGCCCACCGAGCGCCACCTGCCGGTCGTGCGCTTCTGGCATCCCGACGAGTTCAAGGCGCTCGAGGACGCGGCCTACGCGCTGGGCTTCGACCACATCGCCGCCGGACCGCTCGTGCGGTCGAGCTACCACGCCGACCAGCACGTCCCGCAGTCCCAGCCGGGCAGCGGCCCGCTCGCGGCCGCCGCCGGCTAGCTCCCCCTGCGTGTTCCCGATCAAGGACAACATCCCGACGGACCGCTTCCCCGTCGTCACGGTGACGCTGATCGCGCTCAACGTGATCGCGTACTTCTTCTGGCAGAAGGGCGGTCTGTCGTTCGGCGATCCGAGCAGCCACCACTACGTCTGCAACGTCGCGAACTACGCCCAGATCCCCTACGAGATCACGCATCCGGGGAAGCAGGTGGCGGCCCAGGGATGCCCCGCGCCGACCGCCCCGACGTGGCTGACGCTGTTCACGTCGATGTTCATGCACGGCGGGCTGCTGCATCTCGGCGGCAACATGCTGTTCCTGTGGATCTTCGGCAACAACGTCGAGGACTCGATGGGCCCGCTCAAGTTCATCGTCTTCTATCTCCTCGGCGGCCTCGCGGCGACGGCCGGCCAGGTGCTCGTGGGCCCGGACTCGACGATCCCGAACATCGGCGCGTCGGGCGCGATCGCGGGCGTGCTGGGCGGCTACATCCTGCTGTTCCCGAAGGCGCGCGTGGTGACGATCATCTTCATCGTGTTCTTCTTCACGATCCTCGAGCTGCCGGCCCTGGTCGTCCTCGGGCTGTGGTTCGTCCAGCAGGCGCTGTTCGGCTACTTCGACCTCTCGAGCGCCGGGCAGGGCGGGGGCGTCGCGTACTTCGCGCACATCGGGGGCTTCGTGTTCGGGCTGGTCGCGATCAAGCTGTTCGCGGACGACCGCAAGCGGCGGCGGCAGGAGGAGGCCGCCCTGCTCCGCCGCTAGCGATGCGGACCCTCGTCGTGGGCGTCGCGCTCGCCTTCACCGCCCTGCTCGCGTTCCTGACGCTGTTCGTGATCTTCAATACCGGCCCTGACGTCCTGAGCGTCCTCTCCCTGATCGTCCTCGCGCTGTTCTTCTTCGGCATCTTCGGGGCGCTCGGGAGCGGGCCCCGCGAGCGCTGATGCCCTACCCCGTGTTCCAGGGCGGCCGGAGGCGCAAGCGGCGGCGCTGGCCCGCCCGGCTCGCGGTCCTCGTCGTGCTCGGCTGCGCCGCCGGCGCGGCGCTGATGCTCAGCTCGCGCGAGGAGCCGCGCGCGCCGCGGCGGACGACTCCGCCGCCCGCGACCGCGCTCGTCGACGGCGCGCCCGCGCCGCTGGCCGGCGGCGGGACGGCGCCCGCGCCGCTGTCGGTCCGCCTCGACGACCCGGGTGACGCCGTGAGCGTGCACTTCAAGCACCCGCCGCGCTCCGGCCTGCTGTTCGACCTCGACACCGGGCGCGTGCTGTGGCGGCACGACCCCACGCGGGTCCTGCCGATCGCGTCGCTGACGAAGATGATGACGGCGCTGCTGGTGGTCCAGCGGGTGCCCGCGGGCAAGCGGGTGCGCATCACGAAGGAGGCGCTCTCCTACCAGGGGTCGGGCGTCGGGCTGTTCCGGCGCGGCAAGCGCATCGGGGTCGAGACGATGCTCAACGGCCTGCTGCTGCCCTCCGGCAACGACGCGGCGATCGCGCTCGCCCAGAAGGTGAGCGGGACGGTCCCGCGCTTCGTGGCGCTGATGAACCGCCAGGCGCGCGCGATGGGGCTCACCTGCACGCACTTCTCCCATCCCGACGGGTTCGTCGACCGCGCCAACCACTCGTGCACGCCGGACCTCGCGGCCGTCGCCCGCGCCGTGCTGCGCGAGCCGCGCCTCGCCCGCATCGTCCGGCGCCGCCAGGCGGTCCTGCCCTTCCCGACCAAGGGCGGCAGGATCTATCTCTACAACCACAATCCGCTGCTGCGGCAGGGCTATCGCGGCGTCACCGGTGTCAAGACCGGCTACACCGTCGCAGCCGGGCGCTGTCTGGTGGCCACCGTGCGCCGCGGACCGGTGCGCCTCGGCGTCGTGCTGCTGCACTCGCCCGACCCCGCGACCCAGGCGCGCAAGTTGCTGGACCGCGGTTTCGGTCTCGCGCGTTAGTTCGCGGGTATGCAGTAGCGGTGGCGAGCCCTCCCCTGAGCCCATCCGTCTACCGGCGGCGGCGCCTCGTGGCCGTGCTGCTGGGCGTCGGCGTGCTCGGCCTCGTGGGCCTGCTCCTGCGCGGCGGTGGCGGCGAGCGCCCGGCGAGCGCCCAGCGCCAGGCCGCCACGGCCACCCCGGAGCCGCCCCAGCTCCCGGGCGGCGGCCGGCGCCTGCTCCCCGACCGCCGGATCGTGGCGTTCTACGGCGCCCCGCAGGCCGCGGAGCTCGGCGAGCTCGGGATCGGCACGCCGGCCAGCGCCGCCCGGCGGCTCGCGAAGCAGGCGCGGTCCTACCGGCGCAAGACCCGCCCGGTGCTGCCCGCGATGGAGCTGATCGCGGTCGTGGCGGCCGCCCATCCGGGCGAGGGCGAGCGTTACAACACGCGCCAGGAGCCGAAGATCATCAACCGCTACCTGCGTGCCGCGCGCAAGGCCAAGGCGCTGCTGATCCTCGACATCCAGCCGGGGCGCTCGGACTTCTTCACCGAGGCCCAGCGGCTGCGCAGGTGGCTCAAGGAGCCCGACGTCGGGCTGGCGATCGATCCGGAGTGGCGGATGGGGCCCGGCCAGGTCCCGGGGCAGGTGATCGGCTCGGTCGAGGCGCGCGAGGTCAATGCGACCTCCGCGTGGCTGGCGCAGCTCGTCAAGAAGCGCAACCTGCCCGAGAAGCTGTTCCTCATCCACCAGTTCACCGACGACATGGTCGACGACACGCAGCTCCGGGAGCGGCCCGGGCTCTCGATGGTGCTCAACACCGACGGCTTCGGCGGTCAGCCGATCAAGAAGGCGAAGTACCACGCCTTCACGCGCTCCCCGCGCCGTTTCCTGCACCGGGGCTTCAAGCTCTTCTACCGCGAGGACACGAACCTCATGAAGCCGCGCCAGGTGCTGCGCCTCCGGCCGCCGCCCGACGTCGTCATCTACGAGTGACGCTTCGCCTGCCGGACCCCTGCCTCGTCGTGCTGGTCGGCGCGAGCGGGGCGGGCAAGTCGGCGTGGGCGGGCGCCTGGTTCGACGCCGATCAGATCGTCTCCTCCGATCGCCTGCGGGCGGTCGTCGGCGCGGGCGAGCGCGATCAGCGGGCCGGCCGCGACGCCTTCGAGGTGCTCGACCT
>JAWVEW010000410.1:0-6058 GCA_033856495.1 Miltoncostaeaceae bacterium
GACGAGTCCCTGGTCAAGCTGATGCTCGCCGACCCACTGCCGCCCGCCGAGTAGGTCGGCCAGATCCGCCGCCTCAAGGAGTTCCACGAGCGCCGACGCGAGTAGTACGAGGACGAGATCGCGCGGCTCCCGGCAGACGCCGGGCGCTACGTGCGCCTCGCGCTGCGCTAGGGCGCGCGCGCGCAGGCGGCGTTCGCGGCGTGGTGCCAGGAGGTCATCGACGAGCTCGAGGGGACACAGGAGGGCGCGGAGCGCTGATGAGGGCGGACCGCCCCTGACCAGCCGGGGGGTCCTGACCCCGAACGGGCAATCCGTCGCCACAGGGGCTCGCGCTGCGGGCGGTTTGGGGGTACCCTCGATCACAGGCGCCGCCAGGCTCTCCGTGGCGTGGGAGTCCCTCGGGCGAGAGAGGGTTGAGCCTGGCGGCGCTGCTATCAGGCCTGCCGCGGCGTGGGACGGCGGGGCCCGTGGTGGGGTTGCGAAGCGGTTGGACACCGGCGGCACTGGGGGAGGGGCGTCCGGGCTCCATCCCGTCCGATGATCCGTCCACGACCTGCCGCGTTCCGAAGGATTGCCTGCACAGGGCGGCCTTCCCACCCCCGCCGGACCAGATCCCGCCCGGCCGTTCGGAGCGTTCTGGCGACCGGGCGTACAGGTGCCGGCCCCCTCGCGCAGGGGAGGGCTCAGTCCGCGGCGGCTCGCGGCTCCGTCAGTAGCGGTCCATCTCGATCAGCCGCTCGTCGCTGATCCCGAAGTGGTGCGCGATCTCGTGGAGGACGACCCGCCTGACCTGCCGGCGCAGCGTGTCCTGGTCGTGTCCGTAGAGGCGCACGATCGGGCCGCGGTAGATGGTGATCTTGTCCGGCAGCACCCCGGAGTAGAAGCTGCCGCGCCTCGTGAGCGGCACGCCCTGATAGAGGCCCAGCAGCCGCTGGCCCGGGGGCGGTTCGTCCTCGACCACGACCTCCACGTTCGACAATCGATCGCGCAGCCCTGACGGCAGCGCGTCGAGCGCGTCCTGGGTGTAGTCCTCGAAACGCGCGTCCGCGTCCAGAAAGCTGCCGTCCATGTGGAAGAGGGTAGATCGGCGCGCTCCTGGAGGCCCGGGTCAGGGGTCCGGTCCGTGGCCGGGGCGCCCCGCCGGCAGGTAGTGGCGCTCGAAGATCCGCCGCACCATCTCGCCGCGGCTGCGCACGCCCACCTTCTCGAAGATCGCCTTCAGGTGGTCCTGGACGGCGTAGGGGGAGATGCTCAGCGCGCGCGCGATCTCGGCCGTCGATCCGCCCAGCATCACCCGCTGCGCCACCTGGCGCTCGCGCGGCGAGAGGTCGTAGGCCGCGACGATGAGCGGCGCGACCTCCGGGGCGAGCGCCGGCTCGACGACGACCGCGGACTGCGAGCCGCCGGCGCCGGCGGTCCCGAGGGCCAGGCCGTGCAGCACCAGCCAGCGTCCCGAGCGGGTGCGGACCCGGGCGCGCGGCGGCGGCTCCGAAACCCCGCCCGCCCCGCCCGCCCCGGCCGGCTCGCGGGCGCGGGCCGCCACGGCCAGGAGCACGGCCGGCGCGCGCTCGCCCGGCAGCAGCCCGAAGTCGCCGGCCAGCTCCTCGAGCCAGGCCAGGGCGTCCGGGCTGGCGGCGGCGATCGATCCGTCGTCCCCCAGCAGGATCAGCGCCGGCCCGTCTCCCGATGGCGCCGGCGTTCCCAGCGCGTCGAGCAGCAGCGACGCCCGAAGCCCCTCGCCGACGTCGGCGCAGACGCTGGCGACGAAGCTCAGGTCGGCCTGGGAGAAGGGCAGAGCGGGGTCACGACGGGCCATGGCCGCCACCCCCCAACACGACGAGCCGGCCATGAAGGCCGCGCGCAGCTCGTCGCCGAGGAAGCCGAACACCGGGCCCAGCTCCCGGTGCAGCCGGCTGCGCTCCAGCTGCCCGCCGGTCGCCTCGCTGCGGGTCGCCACCGGCCGCCGGCCGCGCGCCAGCGCCGTGAACTTGTTGACGTCGTCGTGCTGGTACTCGTTGTCGTAGAAGGGCGCCGCCGACTCTCTTGGCAGCTCCTCGACGTGGGCGCCGGTGATGAGGAGCGTGGCGGGGTCGGTCGTGGCCCAGAAGGCGCCGTCGTAGCCGACGACCTCGCGGACCGCCGCCGCCACCGCCACCAGCAGGCTCGGCGCATCGAGCCCGCTCCGGCAGAGGCGGACGATGCGCCGGCGTGCGCGCTCCGCGGCCGGGCTCTGCAGCATCGCGGCCATTCTCGACGGGAGGCGGGCCCACGACAATCCCAGCCGATCTGGGATACCCGGGGGGCCCCGCCGCGCCTAGCCTGGGAACCGAACGTCGGAGACCCCCGATCGAGGCGTCCAGACCCATGATCCTGGTGAGCGGTGCGACCGGCACGGTTGGGCGGGAGGTGGCGGGGGCGCTCGGGCGCGCCGGCGCGCCGGTGCGGGCGCTGGTGCGCGATCCCGAGCGCGCCCGGGCACTGCTCGGGCCGGACGTCGAGCTGGCGGTCGGCGACTTCGCCCGGCCCGCCAGCCTGCGCGCCGCGCTTGCCGGCGTGGACCGCGTGCTGCTGGTGGCGCCGCTCGGACCGCGCCTCGCCGAGATGGAGGCCGCGCTCGTCGCAGCCGCGTCGGGCGCCGGCGTGCGGCACGTCGTCAAGCTCTCGACCCTGGGGGTCACCGAGCGGCCCGGGCCGGACGGCGCGCCAGAGCCGCGTCAGTATCCGCTGCACCGGCGGTCGGAGCGGTTGCTGGAACGGTCGGGCATGGCCTGGACCCACCTGCGGCCGGGTCCCTTCATGCAGAACCTGCTGGGCCAGGCCGCCGCGATCGCCGGCGACGGGACGCTTCGCTCGTGCTGGGGCGCGGGCCGGGTGGCTCCGGTCGACGCCCGCGACGTCTCGGCGGTGGCGGTGCGGGCGCTCCTCGACGAGGGGCACGAGGGGCACGCCCACGCGCTTCCCGGACCCGAGGCGCTGAGCGGGCCCGAGCTGGCCGCGCGGCTGGCCGGGGCCCTCGACCGCCCGGTGCGCTACGTCGACCTGCCTCCCGAGGCGATCGCCGGCGCGCTGCGCGCGCGGGGCGCGTCCGAGTGGATGGTGGGGGCGCTGCTGGAGGTGATGGCCCGCGTCCGCGACGGCGCGGCGCCGGAGGCGTCGGACGCGGTGGGGCAGCTCATCGGCCGTCCGCCGCGCCGGCTCGAGGAGTTCGTCCGCGACCACGCGTCGTCCTTCGGCGCAGTCGCGGCAGTCACCGAGAACCGCTGACGAGGAGGGACGATGACCGTGAAGCAGAGCAACGCGGACGCTGTGGCCGGCTTCTACGAGGCGGCCGGGCGCGGCGATCCGAGCTGGCTCGACGTGTTCGCCGAGGACGTCGAGTTCAACATGCCCGAGGTGCTGCCGCACGGCGGCACGATCCGGGGCCGGGACGCCCTGGCCGCCTACTTCGGCGAGGTCATGGGGCGCTGGGACGACTTCCGCGTCGCGCTGGACGACCTCGTCGACGGCGGTGACCGTGTGGTCGCCCTGGGTCGCTTCTGCGGCCGGCCGCGGGCGAACGGGCGCTACGTCGAGATTCCCTTCGCGCTGGTGTGGACGCTGCGCGACGGCCTGGCCGTGAGGGTGGACGAGCACACGGACACCGCGATGCTGCTCGAGGCGCTCCGTCCAGCCGGCTGACGGGACGACCGGGCGACGACCCGGCCGCCTGGACCGGTCAGGCGGCGACCAGGCGGTGGTCGTGACTCGGTTCGGGGAGGCGGCCGCCGCAGCCCGGGCAGCCGCGTCCGTCCCGTGCGCGGGAGATGACCGAGGCGCTCCACTCGTGGCCCGCAGCGCACAGCCACCAGACGCGGCGCCGGCTGCGTTCGCTGACCTGATCCGCCCCGAGCGCGCCGTTGCGGGCCGGATGCCACTCGACGGCGAGGGCCGGGCTCACCGCGGCCAGCGAACGCTCGGAGCAGGCGCGGGTGCGCTCGCAGGCGGGGCAGCGGGACTGGATCTGCGAGCGGTAGCGGATCCGCGCCCACCACTCGTGCCCCTCCTCGCAGCGCCACCAGGCGAGGCGGTTTGAGCCACCCTGGGAAATCTGGAGGCTCCCAAACCAGGCGCGCGGCGCCTGGGGGAAGGAGAATCCACTCCCATGCCAGCCCCCAAGAAGTATTCCGATGAGCTGAGAGAACGAGCGGTGCGGATGGTGTTCGAGTCCGGCCGCCCGATCGCGCAGGTCGCCGCTGACCTCGGCATCCACCGCGAGGCGCTTCGCAACTGGGTCAGGAAGGCCGAGGCCAACGCCGCTCCGCGGGCATCGCGCGTGCTGCCCACCGACGTCGAGCAGGAACTCGCACGTCTTCGCAAGGAGAACGCCGAGCTTCGGCGCGCCAACGCCATCCTCAAGGAGGCGAGCGTGCTTTTCGCTCTGGAGCTCGACCCGCTCCGGCGACGGTGACCCGCGTCATCGAGAAGATGCGCGCCGCCTTCGGGGTCGAGCCCGTCTGCCGCGTGTTGGGGGTGCCCACAAGCACCTACTACGCGCGGCGCAACCGGGCGCCCTCGGTTCGCGAGCGTCGCGACCGGGAGCTTGTGGCCGAGATCCACGCCGCCCGCGAGGGCTACCGCCGTGTCTACGGGGTCCGAAAGACCTGGAAGGAGCTTTCTCGGCGCGGGACCGAGGTCGGCCGCGACCGGGTCGGCCGGCTCATGCGCGCGGAGGGCTTGGAGGGGGTGCGCCGGGGCCGGCGGCCGCGCACCACCACCCCTGACGAGCTGGCGGCCGAGCGGGCGCGCGACCTGGTCTGCCGCCGCTTCGTCGCAGAGCGCCCGAACGCGCTCTGGGTGGCCGACCTCACCTACATCCGCACCTGGAGCGGCTTCTGCTATCTCGCCTTCATCCTCGACGTCTTCAGCCGCCGCATCGTCGGCTGGCAGATCGCCACCCACATGCGCACCGATCTGGTGCTCGACGCGCTCGAGATGGCCGCCGGCCTTCGCCGGCCGCAGCCAGGCCTTGTCGCCCACACCGATCGCGGCAGCCAATACACGAGCATCCGCTACACCGATCGCCTGGTCGAGCTCGGGATCGCGCCGTCGCTCGGATCGCGCGGGGATGCCTACGACAACGCCATGGCCGAGGCCTGGGCCGGAACCTTCAAGGCCGAGCTGGTGGCCGGCCGGCGCTTTCCAAGCTTCGAGCAGGCCGAGCACGAGGTGCTGCGCTGGATCGGCTTCTACAACGCCGAGCGCCTTCATGAGGAACTCGGCGACGTGCCTCCGGCCGAATTCGAGCTCAACCTCCTGCGCCACTCCGCCGGCGACTCGCTGAGTGGCGATCTGCGGCCCGCGCCGCCGGCCGCCCATGTTCTGATACCCCCCAATCCCCGGCCCTCCGGGCCGGCCGAGGCCGTCCGCCCTGCGCTGGTTGGGGGCGCGCCGGCCGGCCTCGGAGAAAGACAGCAAGCCACGTAACTGAGCCTCCAAGAAACCCAGGGCGGTTCACTGGGCGCGCCTCCTGGAGGCCTTCGCGCCGGACGAGGCGTCCCGCATCACGACCCGCACCATCGATTCTGTGGCGATGGAGATCGTCGCGGGCGCCGACGGCGATCCGGCAATGATCGACGAGGATCAACGGCGGCGGCTGCTGGAGCGGGCGATCGCGGCCACGCCGGGCGCCGCCGAGGCGATCGCCGGGCCCCTGAACCTGGCCGAGGAGATCGACGCGGTGATCGCCGGCCGCGGCCTTTCCCGCCTTGAGGACTACCTCGCGCTGGAGCGAAGCGGCCGTGGCGCCGCCCTTCGCGCCGACGCGCGGCAGGCCGTCTGGGGCGCCTACGAGCGCTACCGCGAGGAGCTTCGCCGCCGCGGCGAGACCGACTGGCGCCATCTGCGCCTGCGGGCGCTCCAGCTCGCGCTCGCCGGTCACGGCCGCCGGTACGACGCGGTCATCGTCGACGAGGCCCAGGACCTGACCGAAACCGGCGTCCTGCTGCTGGCCGCGCTCGACCAGAGCCCCGACCTTCGAAACCTGATGATCGTCGGGGACGGCCAGCAATCGATCTATCCG
>JAWVEW010000411.1:0-8945 GCA_033856495.1 Miltoncostaeaceae bacterium
TCCCCCCGCCCATCTGGCGCTCGACGCGCTCGCTCTCCCGGAACGCTTGCCGCGAGTACGGGCCTTCGTAGTCGCCGTACTCGAGGATGAGGCGCCCGGCGGCCGGGCCGCGGGCGTGATCGACCTGCTCGTCGAGCGGCTCCAGGCTCGGCTGGCGCTCTTCCGGTGTTGCGTTTCGCGTCATCAGAACCCGACCACCTGGCGGATGAGGACGACGTGGATGCGGCCGGGCAGCTCCTGGTGGATCTCCAGGATCTTTCCGACGAAGCTGTGCTGCCCGTAGGCGGCGATTGCGCGAGCGTCCTCGAGTTTCAGGCTGTGCTCGTAGATCCGCTCGCGGGCCGCTTCCAACGTGGGCACGAGCTTCTGCGCGCCGACGACGAAGATGACGTTGGCGGCGCCCCAGGCATACGAGGCCTGCTGGCTGCCGGAGGCCGAGGCGATGACGAGGGTTCCGTCGCGGGTGACCGCGTGGACGCTGCCGAGGGCGTAATCCGGCTGGCCGCCGATCGCCTTCATCTCCTGCAACTGCGTCGCGAAGTCGAGGGCCATCATCTTCTTGCGAGCCGAGTCGTACGGTCCGTCGTCGATCGCGTCCGCGATGCCGGTCTCCTGCAGCGTCACCGAGGTGTTGGTCATCACGGAGGAGCCTTCTGGGATGCGGGGGAGCACGGCACGGCGTGCTGCGTCTAGGTCGTCGACGTCCTCGACGCTGGATCCGTGCTCTTCGAGGGCGACGACGGTGTCGGCGAGCGTCTGCTCGTCAGGCAGCGCCGCGAAGCGGTCAGGTGCGTGGGTCGTGCTCACTGTTGGTCCTCCTTGGCTGGGGCTCGCTGCTCGGCGACGCGTTCGCGCACCCGCGGGGCGACGTCCTCGATGAAGGTGGCGAGCGTCTGCGGGTCGGGCTCGGCGGCGAGGACGAACGTGCCGAAGCCCAGGTCGGTCGCGAAGCGCGTGAGGACCTCGACCCAGTGCTCGGGTGGGCCGACGATGGCCTGGTCGGTGTCGGCGGCCGGCCCTTGCGCCGTGCTCGCGAACGCGCCCTGGAGGTTGTAGATGCGGCGGATCGCGCGCGGGTCGCGCCCTGCCTCTCGGGCGGCGCGGTCGATCGCGAGGCTCGCCACCGCGGCTTCGCCGGGCGGCTTGTAGGACATCAGCGGACAAACCCAGCCGTCGGCCACTCGCCCGGTCAGGGCCAGTGCGCGCGGCAGGTTCGCGCCGATCCAGACCTGGATCGGGTGCGCGGGGACGGGGCCCGGGTGGACGCCGCTGAGCTGGTAGTAGCGGCCGTCGAAGCGAAGGCGGCGACCCTCGCCGCTCCACATCGCCCGCACCACGGCGACCGCCTCCTCCAGCGCTTCGAGGCTCTGTCCCGGCGTCAGGGCCGGCGCCCCCATGGCATGCGCCGCTTCGAGGTACCCGCCGGCGCCGATGCCGACCTCGAAGCGGCCGCCGCTCAGCAGATCGAGCGTTGCCGCCGCCTTGGCGAGCACGGCCGGCGGCCGCAGCGGCAGGTTGCCCACGTCGGCGAAGACGCGCACGGCCGACGTCTGGGCGAGGATCGCGGCCAGCAGCGAGGACGTGTCGAGGAACCGCCGCTGGTACGGATGGTCCTGGACGCCGATCAGGTCGTACCCGAGAGCGTCGACCAGACGCGCGGTCTCGACCACGCTCCGCGGGTCGCCGGCGTCGGGCGTGAGGAAGTAGCCGAACTCGAGTGGGTGTCCGTAGTCCAATGGCTTCTCGGTTGCCGAGAATGAGGCCGGCGGGGGGCGTTCGCATCCGCCAGTGGCCAGTCGGCGCGGCCTGCCGGCACGCGTGTACCGTGCCGGACAGATGGCCACGATTTCCCCCGTCCGGCGGCGCGCGACAGGGCTGACGGGCCGGCGCAGCGAGTGCGGCGCGCTCGACCGGCTCACCGACGCCGTTCGCGCGGGCGAGAGCCGGGCACTGGTGGTGCGTGGGGAGCCTGGCGTCGGCAAGACGGCGCTCCTGGAATACACGGTCGAGCAGGCCTCGGGCTGTCATGTGGCGCGTGCCGCCGGCGTCCAGTCCGAGATGGAGCTCCCCTTCGCCGGGTTGCACCAACTGCTGGCGCCGACGCTGGATCGCCTCGAGCGTCTGCCGGTTCCGCAGCGCGATGCGCTACGGACGGCGTTCGGCGTCAGTGCCGGGCCGGCGCCGGATCGCTTCTTCATCGGCCTTGCCGTCCTGAGCCTCCTCTCCGACCTCGCCGAGGACCAGCCGCTGATCTGTCTGGTGGATGACGAGCAGTGGCTCGATCGCGCCTCAGCGCAGGTGCTCGCGTTCGCTGCGCGCCGCCTGGAGGCGGAATCGGTCGGCCTGGTCTTTGCGGCGCGCGCGCCCAGCGACGAGCTGGCGGGGTTGCCGGAGCTCATGGTCGAGGGACTGCGCGAGAGCGATGCGCATGAGCTCCTGGACTCGGTGCTCACCGCGCCGCTGGACGCACGGGTCCGCGACCAGATCGTCAGCGAGACGCGCGGCAACCCCCTGGCGCTGCTGGAGCTGGCACGGGGATTGACGCCGGCCGAGCTGGCGGGCGGGTTCGCACTCCCCAGCGCGGTGCCGCTCTCCAGAAGCATCGAGGAGAGCTTCCGGCGCCGGCTCGACGCGCTTCCGTCCGACACCCGGCGCCTGCTGCAGCTCGCGGCGGCCGATCCCGTCGGCGACCCGCTGCTGGTGTGGCGAGCGGCCGAGCGGCTCGGGATGGGGCCCCAGGCTGCGACCCCGGCGGCAGAGGCCGGCCTGCTCGAGATCGGGGCCCGGGTGCGGTTTCGCCATCCGCTGGTGCGCTCGGCGGCCTACCTGTCGGCCTCACTCCGGGAGCGACAGGACCTCCACCGCGCCCTGGCGGAAGTCACCGATCCGCAGACCGATCCCGACCGCCGGGCCTGGCACCGGGCCCACGCCGCGGCCGGGCCCGACGAGCAGGTCGCGGAGGAGCTCGAACGCTCGGCCGGCCGAGCGCAGGCGCGCGGTGGCCTGGCCGCCGCGGCTGCCTTCCTCGAGCGCGCGGCGATGCTGACGCCCGAGCCCGCCCGCCGCGCGCAGCGCGGGCTCGCGGCTGCGAGGGCGAAGCGCGACGCGGGCGCGCTCGACGCTGCGCTGGGACTGCTGGTCGCGGTCGAGGCTGGCCCGCTCGACGACCTGCGGACCGCCGAGGTGGAGCACCTGCGCGGGCAGATCGCGTTGGAGCAGCGACGCGGCGGCGACGCTGGCCGGCTGCTCGTGAGCGCCGCCAGACGCCTCGAGCCGCTCAACCCTGAGTTGGCGCGCGAAACGCACCTCGAGGCGCTCGGGGCCGCGATGGTCAACGACCTGGACATCCCCGGTGGCGTGCTGGAGGCCGCCGAGTCCGCGCGCGCAGCGCCCCCCGGCCCCGACCCGCCGCGGGTGGTGGACGTCATGCTCGACGCGTTCGCAACCCGCTTGACCGAGGGATACGCGGCGGCCGCGCCGGCCCTTACCCGAGCACTCCGGCTGCTTCTCGCATTGAGGCCGACCGGCGACGACGTCGGCTGCTGGCTGTGGCTCGCCGGTGGAAGGGCCAGCGCCATCGTCGCCCTCGAGTTGTGGGACGCCGAATCCTGGCATGCCCTGGCCGCTCGGCAGGTTCGGTTCGCCCGCGACACGGGGGCGCTCGTGCACTTGCAGTTCGCGCTCAACTTTCTCGCCAGAAGCCATCTTCTCGCCGGGGAGTTGACCATGGCGGCCCTGATGATCGAGGAAGATCGCCTGATCGCTGAGGTGACCAGGAAGCCAGCGCTGAGGAACACCGAAATGACGCTCGCGGCCTGGCGCGGGCGGGAGGCACAGGCGTCTGAGCTGATCATGGCCACCTCGCAGGACGCGACCGCACGCGGCTGGGCGGTCAACTCCTACGCCAGCTCCGTGCTCTACAACGGCCTCGGTTGGCACGAGGCCGCGCGCGACGCGGCCTGGCGAGCGTTCGAGCGCGATCCGGTCGGGTATGGGCCCTTTCTCGTACCCGAGCTGGCGGAGGCGGCGTCAAGGACCGGTGACGAAGCGCTGGTCAGGGCCTCGCTCGAGTGGCTGTCCGAACGCACGCGGGTGACGCCGAGCGACTGGTCGCTGGGGATCGAAGCACGCGTCCGCGCCCTGCTGAGCGAGGGCGACGCGGCTGAGCGGCTCTACCGCGAGTCGATCGAACGCCTCGGCCGTACCCGCGTCCGCGTGGAGCTCGCCCGCGGCCATCTGCTCTACGGCGAGTGGCTGCGCCGCGAGCGACGCCGCGTCGACGCGCGCGAGCACCTGCGCACCGCCCACGACATGCTGGCGACGATGGGCGTCGAGGCGTTCGCCGAGCGGGCCCGACGCGAGCTGCTGGCCACCGGCGAGACCGCCCGCAGGCGCGCCGCCGAGACCCGCGACGAGCTCACCGCCCAGGAGGCGCAGATCGCGCGGCTCGCGCGCGACGGGCTCTCGAACCCGGAGATCGGCACCCGCCTGTTCATCAGCCCGCGCACGGTCAAGTACCACCTGCACAAGGTCTTCGCCAAGCTCGGCATCAGCTCCCGCACCGAGCTCGACCGCGTACTGCCGATCGAGCCGACCACCTGAGCGGACCCGCCGGGGTCGCCGTCGGTGGCTGGCCACTCCCACTGACCACAGGCGGATGCGAGCCCGGCCCGGCGAGAACACACTCGCCCGGATGCACTCGCCGGACGGTGCGACCACCGGCCCGCGGGAGCGGGACCGTTGCCCGGCGAGCCCGAGGAGCTGACAGATGTCGCGAACGGTGCAGTTCTCCGACTACGGCACGACGGACGTGCTGGACGTCGTCGACGTCGAGGCGCCGACGGCTGGTCCCGGACAGGTACGACTGGTGGTGCGAGCCGCCGGCGTGAACCCGGTGGACTGGAAGATCATGCTCGGCCTCATGCGCCGGCAAGTTCCGCTGACCTTTCCTGCCGGCCTCGGCACGGATGTCGCAGGTGTGGTCGACCAGGTCGGCGACGGCGTGACCGCCTTCAACGTAGGGGACGAGGTGCTGGGGTTCTCGCTGACACCTGCCTACGCGGAGCTTTCTCTCGCCGACCCGGCGTCCCTGGTCGCCAGGCCGGCCACGGTGCCGTGGGAGGTGGCTGGGAGCCTGGCGGGCGCGGGGGGTACCGCCTGGGCCGTCCTCGAGGAACTCGGCGTCGCCAACGGCGAGACGCTCCTGATCCATGCGGCTGCCGGCGGAGTCGGCACGTTCGCCGTTCAACTCGCCGTTGCGCGCGGAGCGCGTGTCATCGGAACCGCCAGCCAGCAGCACCACGAGCTGCTGCGGTCGCTCGGAGCGATACCGGTCACCTACGGTGCGGGGCTGGCCGATCGCGTCCGGGCGATCGCCCCGGCGGGGGTCGACGCCGTGCTCGACGCCTCGGGGCGCGGTGAGATCCCCGTGTCGATCGAGCTCGCGGGAGGCCCCGAGCGGGTCCTCACGCTCGTCGCGTTCGACGCCGCCGACACGGGCATCCGCATCCACGTCGACGGCCCCGGCGCGAACCTGGTCCGAGCTCTCGATGCAATCCTGGGCCTCATCGAGGATGGGCGCCTCAAGGTTGCGATCTCGCGCACCTATCCTCTGGCCGAGGCAGCTGTCGCGCTGGACGCCAGCCGGACCGGGCACGTGAGCGGCAAGCTCGTGCTCGTTCCCTAGCGCGGAGCCAACGACAGCCTCAGCGTCCGCCCTCGGCCTGAAGAACCTCGCGGGCGCGATCGGACAGGTGGTGGTCGGCGGCGATGATCGCCTGGGAGAACAGGACGCTGTCGATGCGCCCGTCGTAGACCGGAACGTCGACCTCACGGGCGGCGTTCAGGACGACGTGAGCCTCGACGCCGAACATGAGGGCGAGCTCGTCGGGGGTGAGGTGGACAGGCACGGCCGATGTCCTCACGGTCGGGGTGGCCCGAGCCTCCCATCGGGCGGATTCAAGCGTGCCCGTCGGGCCGAGAGCTCGGTCTCGAACGCGGGCGATCATAGCCCTCAGGCCAGTTCAATGGGCGCGCTAACGTCGGCGTCGTGAGAGATCGGCCACTCCCTCCCCGTTCGATGGTCGCGCGACGCAGCTGGTGGGCCGGCGCAGCGAATGCGCGCGGCGAACGCCGACGGCCGGCCGCACTCGAGGCGCTTGCCCGGTCGGCGTTCCGATCGGCGCCTCGCCAGTCCGCGGCTGGCCACTCGCAATGTCCACAGGCGGATGCGAGCGAGGCCCTCCCCAGACGACGCTCGGCGAGAGCACTCGCCGGGCGAGTGCGACCGCGAGCACCCGGGAGTCGATCCGTGAGCACCTGGACGAACGGTTCCATCCGGACGCAGTTCCGGACGATCGACGGCCTGTCGATCCGTTTCGCCGAGAGCGAGGGCGGGGGTGACGACGCCCTCCTGCTGAGCCCGTGGCCGGAGAGCCTGCACGCGTTCGAGGCGACGTGGACGCGGCTGGCCGAGCACGCCCATCTGGTGGCGGTCGACCTGCCGGGGTTCGGTCGTTCCCAGCGTCGCGATGCGCTGCTCTCGCCGCAGGCGATGGGCGAATTCGTCATTCGCATCGCCGACGCGTTCGGGCTCGAGAACCCGCACGTCGTCGGCCCCGACATCGGCACCTCGGCCTCGCTCTTCGCGGCGGCCCTGCACCCGGGGCGGTTGCGCAGCCTCGTGGTCGGGAGCGGCGGCTCGGCGGTTCCGCTCCGGCTGGACGGAGTGCTGAAGGAATGGATCGAAGCCCCCGACCTCGAGCCGTACCGCAACGCTGACCCGAGGCAGATCGTCGCCGGCGCAATGACCGACATCGAGCGGTACGCGTTGCCCGATTTCGTCCGCGAGGACTATCTCTCCTCCTACGAGGGCGACCGCTGGGTCGAGTCGATGCGCTACGTGCGCAGCTACCCGACCGAGCTGCCGGTCCTCCGCGATCTGCTGCCGCAGATCCACACGCCGGTGCAGATCATCGCCGGCGCGCGAGACCCGGTGGTGCCGCCGGTCAACGCCGAGTTCCTCCACGAGCGGCTGCCCGACAGCAAGCTCGACATCATCGACGTGGGGCACTTCACGTGGGAGGACGGCGCGGACGAGTACGCCGCTCTCGTCACGGCCTGGTGGGGCGGAGGCTACGCGACCGCCGGATCCGCGACGGCACGCTGATCGCCATGTCCAGTCCACTGCAGCTCGACGTATTGGTCGTCCCCTACCAGCAGATCGTCGGGCTGGTCCCGCCGATGGGCGAGGGCGAGGCGACCTGGCCGGCGACCACTGTCTCGCTGATCAGCGGCGAGCACGACGCGGTGCTGATCGACGCCCTCCTCACCCCCGAGGACGCGGGGCGGGCCGTGGACTGGGCCGCCTTCCCCGAGGCGATACCAGGAGCTGCATCCGCGACTTCGACCAATCGCTCTCCCAGAGCCATACGGCCCAGGAGCTGGTCGACAGGATGATGGTCCTGCACGGCGACCGCGGAAACCCGTACGCGCTGTGGACGGCGGCGAAGGGCGTCTTCGAGCAGCGACAGGGGGCGTCGTCGTGAACAGCCTCGCGACGCATCCCGCTCGTGCCAGCGGCGAGTTCGCGATCGGCGGCGACCTGCCCGTCGTCCGGCTGGGTTACGGGTCCATGCAGATCCCCGGGCCCGGAGTGTGGGGCGAGCCACGCGACCGCAGCGAGGTGATCCGCGTGCTCCGCCGCGCCGTCGCGCTCGGGGTGACGTTCATCGACACCGCCGACTCGTACGGCCCCGGGGTGAGCGAACGGCTGATCCGCGAGGCGCTCCACCCGTACCCGCCGGACCTCGTCATCGCGACCAAGGCCGGCCTGACGCGGCCCGGGCCCGGGCAGTGGGGGCAGAACGGGAGGCCCGAGTACCTCAAGGTCCAGGCCGAGACGAGCCTGCGCCTGCTCGGCCTGGAGCGAATCGAGCTGTTCCAGCTGCACAGCATCGATCCGAGGTTCCCCCTCGCGGACCAGGTGGGCGCTCTGGTCGAGCTGCAGGCCGAGGGCAAGATCGCGCGCATCGGACTCTCGAACGTCACGGTGCCCGAGATCGAGGCCGCTCGAGCCATCACGCCCATCGCCACCGTGCAGGACCTCTACAACCTCGCGGAGCGCAGGGCCCAGCCTGCTCTGGATTACTGCGAGCACGAGGGTATTGGCTTCATCCCGTGGTTCCCGATGCACGCCGGCCGCCTTGCCAGACCCGGTGGACCGCTGGAACGCATCGCCGACCACCACGCCGTCACACCCGCGCAGCTCGCGCTGGCGTGGCTGCTGCAGCGCTCACCCGTTCTGCTGCCGATCCCCGGCACCTCGACGGTCGCGCACCTCGAGGAGAACCTCGCTGCCGCCCTCATCGAGCTCACTCCCGACCAGGTCCGAGAACTCGACACGGCGATCTGACGGCGGTCCGTCGTCGCCAGCCCAGGAGGCTCAGCGATGAGTGATCTGCTCGAAACCGCGATCCAGGCCCACGGCGGCCTGGAACGGTGGAATCAGCTCGACGGCGTCTCGGCGCGCCTCGTCCAGGGCGGCGCGCTCTGGGCGCTGAAGGGGCAGGCGGGGGTCCTCGACGATGTGGTCGTCACGGCAAGCCTGCACGAGGAGCGGGCGTCCCACCGGCCATTCGGCGCGGCCGACCGCCACAGCTCGTTCACCCCCCAGCGCGTCGCGATCGAGGACGGCGACGCGACCGTCATCGAGTCCCTCGACCACCCGCGCGAGTCCTTCGCCGGGCACACCTTCGAGACCCCGTGGAGCACCCTCCAGCTCGCGTACTTCGTCGGCACGGCGATGTGGACCTACCTGACGCAGCCGTTCACGTTCACGCTGCCCGGGTTTGTGACGAGTGAGCTCGAGCCGTGGGATGAAGGCGGGCAGCAGTGGCGTCGCCTGCGTGTTACCTGGCCAAGCTACCTCGCCACCCACAGCAGCG
>JAWVEW010000412.1:0-4165 GCA_033856495.1 Miltoncostaeaceae bacterium
CCGCCGCGTCGCCGAGCAGCGCCCCCGCCTCGCCGGGGGCGACGAACGCGAGCATCCCGGTTCGGCCCAGGGCCAGCGAGCGCGCTCCGGGATGGGGACCGAGGTAGTTCAACGCGTCCGCCGCGGCGAGTACCCGCTCCCGGGTCGCCTCGGCGACCCGAGCCGGGTTGCTGAAGGTGGTGGAGGCGGTCCAGATCGACACGCCGGCGGCCTGGGCCACGTCGCGGAGCGTGGCCGCCTTCGATCGCCTCAATGGCTTGCGGTCGTCCATCTAACCACTTAGTCTGGCGGTGCGCCTAACCACTTAGGAGAGACAGAGGAGTGTCCATGTCGCAACTCGCAGCCCCGCAGCTGGTCACGGGCAGCCGCATGCTCTACTTCACCT
The DNA here is from genome assembly GCA_033856495.1 of Miltoncostaeaceae bacterium. Lineage (GTDB taxonomy): Bacteria > Actinomycetota > Thermoleophilia > Miltoncostaeales > Miltoncostaeaceae > JAWVEW01. The sequence continues at coordinate 386 of JAWVEW010000412.1, forward strand.
GGGTGCCTGCCGACCCGGATGCGGTCCGGGCCCTCGTGCCGCCGGAGTTCACGACGGCCGAGAACGCCCAGTGTTTCATCAACCAGTACGTGGTGGACACGGACGAGCAGACCTCCGGCTTCAGCGCCTACTCGCTCACGTACGCCGGGGCCGACCTGGCCGGACAGGACACGCCCGACGGGGCCATTCCCGGGCGCTGGTGGACCCACTACCTGAACTCGAACGCCGAGATGCGCGAGTACGCCGCCGAGCGCGGGGTCCCGGCCAGCCCCGGCGAGACGGCGCTGGAGATCGCCGGCGGTCTCCTGACCGCGACCACCTCGGCCGACGGAGTGCCGCTGATCCGCACGCGAGCGCGGGTGGGCGACGAGGTCGCGGTCGTGGGACGGGGGCAGCTCCGCTACCTGACCCGGACGAACGGCTCATTCACCAGCGGTCTGTACCCCTTCAACGCCGGGCTGGTGCAGCCCTGGGAGGTGCTGACCTTCGAGTTCCTGGAGCCCGGCCACCCGATCTGGGCGCTGCGACCTGCGGATCCGCTGCAGGTGACGTGGGGCTTCTACTCCCCGAACGCGTCCTTCTGCTACCCGGGGGGCGAGGAGCCGGTCGGCTGAGAGCTGGGGGTCGGGTGGCCCGCCTCCCCGGAGGCGCTCGTCAGGTCGTGAAGAGCGGCCGGGGAACCCCGGCCGCACCGACCTTCTAGCCCTGGCCCCGGACGCGGATCGGCGCCAGCGCCAGGGCGCGTCCCAGCGCCTGATCGGCGCCGCGGAGCGGGCCGCCGGCGCGGACCCCCGCGCGCTCGAGTGCGCGGGAGGAGAGGGCGCCGAGGTCGAGCGCCACCACGGACAGCTCCCGCCGGCGGGCGGGGTCCCGCGCGATCGCGTCGGCCAGGATCACCTGGGCCTCGACGCGCGAGCGGAAGATCTCCACCGCCGTCTGCGACTCGGCGTCGACCAGGCCCCAGAAGGTCATCGCGCCGTCCCCATCGGCCTCGGCCGCCTCGTCGGCGCCGCCGGCCGGCTCCGAGGCCGGAATGGGGCGCACGAGCCTGGCTTCCTCAACCAGGGCGCCGCTGATCGCCCACGTCCGTGAGCGCTCGGCGCTGATCGAGGGGCAGCGCGCCGCCGCCGTCGCCAGCGGCCGCGGGGCGTCGCGGCGCATCCGCGCCCGGATCCTCGCGGGGCGCAGGACGAGCAGGGTGACCGCGATGCTCTGGGAGACGCAGAGCGCGATGACGAAGAGCGTGACCCATCCCGCCGACAATGCGGCGGCCGCGGCCAGATAGCTCCCCGCGAAGAGCGTGACGGCAGCGGCCAGTCGAACGATCACGGTCGGCCCCCGGGGCGGCGGCCACCGTGGTGAGTCCGGGCAGACCACGCCGTCCTCGTCGTCACGGGCTCCATCGAGTGGGGTATCGGCAGGTGGCGGAAAACCTTTAGCGGCGATCGCCGCAATTTGGGCTGCTATCGTCCGGCGCCGATCTTGGGGCCTCTTCAGCGAGCGATCCTCGCCGCCGCGCGGGTCGTGCTGGCCGCGGCGGTCCTCGCCGGCGCGCTGGCGCTGGCCGGGTGCGGCGGCGGAGCGACCGGGACGACCGGGACGACCGGCGAGTTGCGGCTGACGGCCGTCGAGGACGCCTACGTCAACGCCGACCGGCCGGACCAGAACTACGGCGAGGCCGATGTGCTGCGGGTGGACGGGTCGCCGGCCGCCCGGACCTACCTTCGGTTCGACCTGCGCAATGTCGGGGGGAGGCCGAGGACGGCGCGGCTGCGGATCCTGGTGACCAGCGACTCCGACCAGGGCTTCCTGATCAGCCGGGCGGGAGAGGGCTGGAGCGAGGCCGGCGTCACGTTCGCGAACGCGCCGGCGGCGAGCGGCACCCTGAGCATCCCCTCCGGAGCCGTCACCGCCGGTGTCCGCACGGACGTGGACGTCACGCGCCTCGTCGAGGGCGCCGGCGTCCTCTCGCTGGAGCTGACGGCGCCGGGCCCGACCAACGTGGCCCTCGCCAGCCGCGAGGGCGGCGCGCCGGCGGAGCTGCTCCTGGACTTCCGCTCTCCGCCGCCGCCGCCCGCGCGAGGGGGCGAGGCGTCGCTCGTGGCGGTCGGCGACATCGGCGACTGCGACTCGAGCGAGGACGAGGCCGTCGCGAGGCTCGTCGCGCGCTCCCCGGGGACGCTCGCCACGCTGGGGGACACGGTCTACGAGAGCGGCTCGCCGCAGCAGTTCGCCGACTGCTATGCGCCGGCCTGGGAGCGTTTCCGCGCCCGCACCCGACCGGCGACCGGGAACCACGACTACGAGACCGACGGAGCGCGCGGCTACTTCGACTACTTCGGGGCCGCGGCCGGCGCGCCCGACCGCGGCTACTACAGCTATGACCTCGGCGCGTGGCACGTGGTCGTGCTGAACAGCAACTGCAGCGGAGTGGGCGGCTGTCAGGCCGGATCGCCCCAGGAGCGCTGGCTGGCGGCGGATCTGGCCGCGCATCCGGCACGCTGCACGCTCGCCTACTGGCACCACCCGCGCTTCAGCTCGGGGAAGCACGGCGACTTCGAGCAGATGCAGGACGTCTGGCAGACGCTCTACGACGCCGGCGCCGACCTCGTCCTCAACGGCCACGACCACGATTACGAGCGCTTCGCCCCACAGACGCCGACCGGCGACGCCGACCCCGCCCGAGGGATCGTGGAGTTCGTGGTGGGGACTGGCGGGAAGGGCCTGACGGACATCGGCGACCCGAGGCCCAACAGCGCGATCCGCGACGACCAGACCTTCGGGGTGCTGCGGCTGCGCCTCCACCCGTCCGGCTACGACTGGCGCTTCGTGCCGATCCCGGGCGGCTCCTTCAGGGACTCCGGCTCGGCCGTCTGCCACTGATCCGGGGGCGCCGGAGCCAGGGCCCCCTCACCTTGCGCTCCGCGCCGGGGACGGTCGCGACGACCGGCGCCGGCGTGAGCACGGCCGCCACGATCACGAGCACGAAGGCCAGCACCCGGCCGGCCAGCGCAAGCCGGTTCTCGGGGAGCGGCTCGCTGAACACGACCGAGCCGGCGGCGATGGTCGTCATGTTCGCGGCGGCGCTGGTGACCGCGATGACCGCGACGGCCGCGCCGGTCTGCAGGCTGCGGGCCGAGATCCCGAGGGCGATCAGGGAGGCGACCAGGATCACGGCCGCGAGCGGATGCACGAGGGCCGCGAGGCCGCTGTCGAGGCGGCCGCTGAGGCCCTTGATCGAGACGTCCGAGGCGCCCCAGAGGAGCCCGGCCGCGGCCGCCATCAACGTGCTGCCGTGCGCGGGGCGCAGGCGTGCCGCGGCCGCCGCCGCGAGCCCCAGGCCGCAGGCGGCTCCCACGTACACGGCGAGCCGCCCCGGCGCGTAGTCGCCGTGCGCCGAGCCGGCGCCGCCGTCGAGGGTGACCGTCAGGAAGACGAGTCCGGCGGCGACGAGCGCGACGCCGATCCACTCGCGCCGGGTGATGCGGAACCCGAAGAGGCGGTCGGCCACCACCGTGAGCAGCACCAGTCCGCCCGCGATCGTCGCCTGCACCAGCGAGATCGGCGCCAGGCGCAGGGCCGCGACGTGAAGGCCCCACGAGGCGACCGCGACGATGATGCCCAGCGTGTACCAGCGGGAGCGAAAGAGCGCCAGCGAGCTTCGGATCGGCCGCCGCACGGTGACCGGCGGCGACTCGACGGCTCCCCGGTGCTTGTAGAGGAAGCCGACGATCGAGGTCAGCGCACACGCCACGGCCAGGAGCAGGCCGATCTGGACGG
>JAWVEW010000413.1:0-2556 GCA_033856495.1 Miltoncostaeaceae bacterium
GGCCTCCTGATCGCCATCGGGCCGGCGACCGCCATGACGACGGGGACCCGGTGGTGGCTCGCCTCGTCGACGGCCGACCGCGCGAGCATCTGCGCCGCCGATCGCCACGGTTCATCGCTGCCATGGCGGCCCGGTCAGCCCAGACCGGTCCGGAGACCAGCCTCGACGAACCGGATCACGGCCACGCTTCGCGTGACCCGATTCCGCCTCGAAGCCCCGCAAACGAATCGAACGTTCCGCAAAGCGCAAGGAGGCAGCTCCCGTGACCGACGATCTCCGTCCGCCCACCACGACCACCGACTCCGGAATCCCCGCGGCGAGCGACGAGCACTCGCTGACGGTCGGCCCGGGCGGCCCGACCGTGCTGCACGACTCCTACCTCGTGCAGAAGCTGCAGCACTTCAACCGCGAGCGCATCCCCGAGCGCGTCGTCCACGCCAAGGGCAGTGGGGCGCACGGTTTCTTCGAGGTGACCGAGGACGTCAGCGAGTGGACGAGCGCGAGCTTCCTGTCGCGGGTCGGCAAGCGCACGCCGATGTTCGCGCGCTTCTCGACGGTCGCCGGCGAGCTCGGCAGCGCGGACACGGTGCGCGACCCGCGCGGGTTCGCGCTCAAGTTCTACACGGACGAGGGCAACTACGACCTGGTCGGCAACAACACGCCGACGTTCTTCGTCCGTGACGCGAGCAAGTTCGAGGACTTCATCCACTCGCAGAAGCGGATGCCCGAGACGGGGCTTCGGTCCAACGACGCCCAGTGGGACTTCTGGACGCTGTCACCGGAGACGGCGCACCAGGTGACGATCCTGATGTCCGACCGCGGCACGCCGCGCACCTGGCGCACCATGAACGGCTACAGCAGCCACACGTACCTGTGGATGAACGCGGACGGGGAGCGGTTCTGGGTCAAGTACCACTTCAAGACCGTCCAGGGGATCGCGAACTTCACGCTCGCCGAGGCCGACGCGATGGTCAGCGAGGACCCCGACTTCCATCGCCGTGACCTGTGGGAGGCCATCGCCGCCGGCGACGCCCCCGAGTGGCGGCTCGAGATGCAGATCATGCCCTTCGAGGAGGCCGCCGACTATCGCTTCAACCCGTTCGACCTCACGAAGGTCTGGCCGCACGCCGACTACCCGCCGATCACGATCGGCCGGATGGTCCTCGATCGCAACCCCGCCAACCACTTCGCCGAGGTGGAGCAGGCCGGGTTCGCCCCCGCCCGCCTCGTGCCCGGAATCGGCCTGAGCCCGGACAAGATGCTGATGGGCCGGATCTTCTCCTACCACGACACGCACCTGCACCGGATCGGCGCCAACTACGAGCAGCTGCCGATCAACGCGCCGAAGGCGCCCGTGCATTCCTACAACAAGGACGGCGCGATGACCTACCGGCACGCCGGCTGCCAGCCCGTCTATGCGCCGAACTCGTACGGCGGGCCCCAGGCCGACCCGAGCAAGGAGCTGCCGGGCTGGTGGGTCGAAGCGGCGGAGATCGGCCGCTACGCGTACGAGAGGCACGCAGCGGATGACGACTTCGTCCAGCCCCGTGCGCTGTACCGCGACGTCATGGGTCCGACCGACCGCGACCACCTCGTGGGGAACATCGTCGCCCACGCGGGCGATCGCGTCTCCGCAGACGTCCAGGTGCGGGTGATCGACTACTGGACGAAGGTGGACGCCGAGCTTGGCCGTCGCGTCGCGGCCGGCCTCGGCAAGGGCGACGGCAGCGGGAACGGCGTCGCAGCGCGCACCGACGGCGCCGCGGCGACCGTCTCGCAGCACGGGGCCGCGCGATGACCCTCTCGCGCAAGATCACCGTCGAGTTCATCGGGACGTTCTTCCTGATGTTCACGGTGGGCATGGCGGTCGCCACGGCGGGCAACCTCGCGCCGCTCGCGATCGGCGGCGTCCTCATGGTCATGGTGTTCGCGGGCGGTCACATCTCGGGCGGGCACTACAACCCCGCGGTCAGCACCGCCGTCCTCGTCCGCGGGAGGATGGCGCTCCGCGAGTACGTCCCGTACGTCGTGACGCAGACCGTCGGCGCGATCGTCGCCGGCCTGCTGATCCGGGGGCTGGGCTATGCGCCGCACGATGCGGCGGCCGTCGCCGGGGCCGGCAAGATGCTCGTCGTCGAGTTCCTGTTCACGTTCGCGCTCGGCTGGGTCGTCCTGAACGTCGCGACCGCGAAGGGGACGGAGAGCAACTCCTTCTACGGCCTCGCGATCGGCTCCACCGTGGCGATCGGAATCTTCGCCGCCGGGTCGGTCTCCGGCGGCGCGTTCAACCCCGCCGTCGCGCTCGGCGGCTCGGTGCTGGGGCTGTTCACGTGGAGCCACATCTGGATCTACCTCCTCGCCGAGCTCGTCGGCGGCGCCGTCGCCGCCGGTGCGTTCCTGCTCACCCAGCCGTCCGAGAAGCCGGACGGGCAGCTGCCCGCCGTGCAGCTCGACGGCGAGATCGGCCGGCGGGCCGGCGAGGGGGCGCCGCGCGGCGTCACGCACACCGCTCCCTGAGCCACCCTCGACGCACCGCGACCAGGCTGGACGCCTCCT
>JAWVEW010000414.1:0-6689 GCA_033856495.1 Miltoncostaeaceae bacterium
CGGGACGCCGGCGCCGGCGCCGGCGCCGGCGGGCGCGGAGATCACACGGTGCTCGCGCACGACGTCGAACGCGCTCGGGGGCAGGTCGCCGCGTGGCGGGCGGCGCAGGACCACCTCCCAGCCCTCGCCCCGGACCACGAAGGTGAGGCAGGACTGGCCCTCGCCGATCCGCTCGATCCCGAACGCGCCGGACAGCTCGGGCAGCCGCTCGGTCAGGAAGCGCGCGAGCCCCGGGCCGTCGACGAGCGGCGGCTCGCCGCCCCCGCTCACGCCCCGGCCCGGGCCTGCCCGGTCAGCTCGCGGCGGGCGATCACCATCTTGTGGACCTCGTCCGGCCCGTCGAGGATCCGCAGCGTCCGCGCGTGCGCGTACATCGCCGCCAGCGGAACGTCGTCCGAGACGCCAGCCCCGCCGTGGAGCTGGATCGCGCGGTCGATCACCCAGGTCGCCGCCCGCGGCGCGGCCACCTTGGCCGCGGACACCTCGACCCGCGCCGCCCGCTTCCCCTCCGTGTCGATCAGCCAGGCCGCCCGCAGCACCAGAAGGCGCGCCCCGTCGATCCGGATCCTGGCCTCGGCGATGTCGTCCTGGACGACGCCCTTGTCCGCCAGCGGGCCGCCGAAGGCCTCCCGCGTCCTCGCGCGCTCGCACATGAGCTCGAGCGCGCGCTCGGCCATCCCGATCGCCCGCATGCAGTGATGGAGCCGGCCCGGGCCGAGGCGCGCCTGGGCGATCATGAAGCCGCCCCCCTCCTCCCCGAGGATGTTCGCCGCCGGCACCCGCGCGTCGTCGAAGACCACCTCGGCGTGACCGGGCCCCTCGTCGTAGCCGAAGACCGGCAGGCTCCGCACCACCCGCACGCCCGGCGTGTCGAACGGCACCAGCACCATGCTCTGACGCCGGTGCGGCTCCGCCTCGGGGTCGGTGACCCCCATCACGATCGCCACGCGGGCGCGCGGATCCACGGCGCCGCTGGTCCACCACTTGCGGCCGCGCACCACGTAGCCGTCGCCGTCGCGCCGGATCTCGGCCCGGATGTTGGTGGCGTCCGAGCTCGCAACGGCGGGCTCGGTCATCGCGAAGCAGGAGCGGATCTCGCCGTCCAGCAGCGGCCGCAGCCAGCGCTCCTGCTGCTCGGGGGTGCCGAACTCGGCCAGGATCTCCATGTTGCCGGCGTCCGGCGGCGCGCAGTTGAGGGCCTCCGGGGCCAGGAACGGGGAGCGGCCGCTGATCTCGGCCAGCGGCGCGTACTCGAGCGTCGTGAGGCCGGGCCCGAAGCGCGGGTCGCCGAGGAAGAGGTTCCAGAGGCCGCGCCGGCGCGCCTCCGCCTTCAGCTCCTCGATCACCGGCGGCACCGCGTGCGGGTCGCCGAGTTCCCGCAGCTGGTCGCGGTAGCGACCCTCGGCGGGATGGACGTGCGAGTCCATGAACTCCGCCAGCCGGCCGGCCAGCTCGCGCGCTCGAGGGGTCGGTGTGAGGTCCATCGCCCGTCCTGGTGGGGGCCGCGGTCGCCGGAACCCTAACTCCACCGGGTCGCACCCCGGTGCGCGCTGACGTCGTCCCGGCGCCGACCACGAGTCCGCCGGGTCCCGGCGCCGTCCGGGGTCCAGGCCAGGTGGTCCCAGATGGAGAACCCGTCCCAGCCGGGCGTCAGGCGATGCCGTACTGGTCGGTCACGTAGGGCAGCAGACCCCGCCGCTCGAGCCGGTCGAGCGGCGCCCGGAAGGTCACCTGGACCACGCCCGGCAGGCGGCCGATCTCGATCGCGCCGGTGATGGTGGCCCGGTTCTTGACCTCCGGCACCTCCATGTCCAGCAGCCAGGCGGCGCGCTCGAGGCCGTTGTCGGTGGCGCTGTTGAGGTCGGGCCCGGTGCCCACGACCGAGATCGGCGCCGACTCCTCCAGCCGCTCGACGCCGAACGAGCGCGCCACCGCCAGCGCCCGCTCCCGCTCGTCGGCCGAGAGCGGCCGTGCGATGCGCGGAAGGTCCTCGACCAGCGGCAGAACGATCGGGCCGTCGATCCCGAGCCCCTTGATCACGTGCACCTGGAGCGTCACCGCGCCCGAGACGTCGGACGTGTGGCCGGCCACCTCGCCGTCGCCCTGCAGCGCATGCATGTCGCCCAGGTAGACGCCGCCGCCGGCCACCTTCACCGGCGCGATCACGATCGAGCCCGCGCACACGGCGTCGATGTCCATGTGGCCGTCCGTGCGCAGCCGGAGCTCCTCCGCCGTGATCGCGTACTCGTGGGGCGCCCCGATGAGGAAGGAGCCGAAGTCGCCGGCGTTGTGGGAGTCCGGCATGTCGATCGCCGGCGTCGTGCCCAGCTGGCCGAGGAACGGACGCAGCCGTCCGACCACTCCCACCAGGTCGTGCGGGGCGAAGGCCAGGATCGGGTTCTGGATCGAGTGCTCCGGCAGCGCGGCGTAGCGGCGCGCGTCGCGCGCGATCTCCTCCGCGCCGTCGCGGTCGACCGTCACCCCCACCCGGCGGTTCGGGTCGAAGGCGATCGTGTAGCCGTTCGTGAACGTGAACGGCGTCGCGTCGGCGCCGCAGCTGACGCAGCGCACGGCGGTGGGGCCGATGCCCTCCAGCCGCGTCTCCGGGTACATCATCCCGCAGCCGGGGCAGCGGCCCGCGACGTACGGATCGCCGAGGAAGCGGCCCTCCATCCAGCGGTCGTTGCCCGAGGCGGTGGCCAGCGAGGTGACCGCCACGTCCTTGATCCGGATGACGATCGCGTCGCCGGGCTCGGCGCCCTCGACGGCCACCGGCCGGGTCACCTCGTGCCCGCCCCGGATCGCGGGCGTGATCATGGGCCCCCAGCAGCCCGGGGCGGTGTTGACGAGCAGGTGGCCGCCGTCCCGGACCGGGCCGAGCATGCGCCCAGTCGGGCTCAGGATGCCGTCGACGAACTCGTCGACCAGGACCGTCTCCCGCGCGACGCCAACCTCGATCGCCATCTCGGTCACCTCCCCGCGGGCGTGCGCCCGCGCTCGTGATCGCCCAATCCGGATCCGCCCCGCACCCGTCCCGACCCGCCCGCCGCAGGCAGCAGCAGTGCCACCTCCTCGCCGGCGGCCAGGGCCTGCTCGCGCCCCGCGTGGGCGCCGCGGACCATGGGCAGCGCCCGCTCGAGCGCGGGCCGCAGGTCCGGATGGCGCGCGGCCAGCCGGACGAGCAGGTCCGCCACGGTCGCCCCCTCGGGCACCTCCAGCTCCGCGCGCGCTCCGCCCGCGGCGCGCGCCAGCTCCCCGCTCAGCCGAACCCGCACCTGCACCGGCGCCTCCCTCCGAGGGTCGATCATAGGCCTCGCGGGGGGGTGCGGCGAGTCAGCCGAGCGCGGCGCGGATCGCCTCGAGCGCCTCCGGATTCTCCGCGCTCGAGAGGTCGCCGGGGTCCGCCCCGATGGCGACGGCGCGCACGGCGCGGCGGAGGATCTTGGCGCTGCGGGTGCGGGGCAGCGCGCCCACCCTCAGCGCCCGGGCCGGGCGGAAGGCGCGGCCCAGCTCGTGCGCGACCAGGTCCAGCAGCTCGTCCGAGACGTCCGGCCCGTCCGGAGCCGCCGGGACCCAGAAGCACCAGATCGCCTCGCCCTTGAGGTCGTCGGGCACCCCCACCGCGGCCGCCTCCTGCACCGCCGGGTGGGAGACGAGGATGGATTCCACCTCCGCCGGCCCCAGGCGCTTGCCCGCCACGCTGATCACCTCGTCCGAGCGACCGAAGAGGAACCAGCTTCCGTCAGCGTCGATCATCGCCCAGTCGCCGTGGCGCCAGAGCCCCGGATAGTGGGACCAGTAGGAGGCGATGTAGCGCTGGGGATCGCCCCACAGCCCTCGCGTCATGCCGGGCCAGGGCTGCCGGCACACCAGCTCCCCCACCTGCTCGCGCACCGGCCGCCCCTGCGGGTCCAGCACGTCGATGTCCATGCCGAGCGACGGCCCCCCCAGCGAGCAGGGCTTGATCGGCTCGACGACGGTCGGCGAGAGGAAGCACGCGCCCACCTCGGTGCCGCCGGAGAAGTTCACGATGGGGACCCGGCCGCCGCCCGCCACGCGCGCGAGCCACTCGTAGGGCTCGGGGTTCCAGGGCTCGCCCGTCGAGCCGAGGACGCGCAGCGCCGAGAGGTCGTGGCGGCGCACCCAGTCGTCGCCGCGCGGCTTCAGGCTGCGCACGAGCGTGGGCGAGACCCCGAGGACGGCCGCCCGGTGGCGCGCGGCCGTGGCCCAGACCCGGTCCGGCCCGGGGTGGTCGGGGGCGCCCTCGCACAGGACCATCGTCGCCCCCAGGGCCCCGCAGCCGACCAGCGCCCAGGGCCCCATGATCCAGCCCATGTCGGTCACCCAGTAGAGGGCCTCGCCGGCCTTCAGGTCGGTCTGGTAGGCGGCCTCGGCGGCGATCTTCACCAGGAAGCCGCCGTGGACGTGGACCGCGCCCTTGGGCCGGCCGGTGGTCCCCGAGGTGTAGGCGAGCAGCCACGGATCCTCGGCGCCGGTGTCCTCGGGCTCGGCCCGGCCGGCGTGGGGGGCCGCGAACTCGTCCCACGGCAGGTCGCGCCCCGCGCGCATCGGGGTGCCGGGCAGGCCGAGGCGCTCCAGCACGACCGTGCGCTCGACCGTCGGGCAGTGGGCCAGCGCCTCGTCGACGACCGCCTTGAGCGGGATGACGCGCCCGCGGCGCAGCGTGCCGTCGGCCGTCAGCACCATCCGGGCGCCGGCGTCCGCCAGCCGGGCCGCGATCGCCCCGGCCGCGAAGCCCGAGAAGATCGGCACGTAGACGGCGCCGATCCTGGCGATCGCGTAGGCCGCGATCGCCGCCTCCGCGACCATCGGCAGGTAGACGCCGACGGCGTCGCCCCGCCCGATGCCCCCCGCCCGCAGCGCGAGCGCGAGCCGGTCGACCTCGGCGGCGAGATCGCGATAGCTCAGGGTCCGGACCGCACCGTCCTCGGTCTCGGCGACGATGGCCGTCGTGCCGGCGCTGGCCGGGTCGTCGGCCCAGCGGTCGACGCAGGCCGCGGCCAGGTTCACCCGTCCGCCCACGAACCAGGTGGCCCACGGGATGCCGCGCGACGTGTCGAGCACCCGCTCGTAGGGCGTGCGAAACGGGATCGCGAGGTCGCGCACGACCGCGTCCCAGAACCAGGCGATGTCGCCGGTCGCGCGGCGGCGCAGCTCCTCCATCGAGCCGATCCCGTGCGCGCGCATGAGCCGCGTGACGTTCGCCCGCTCGACGACGTCGGGCGGCGGGCGCCACGCGTAGCCGTCGTCCTGCGGAGCCGCGTCGCCCACGCGGCCACTATGCCGGGGGGGCAGCGCTCCGTCGAGGGGGGCGGCGCCCACCGGCCCGGGCCGCCCGGATCGGCGCGTACGATGCGACCGTCGCCATGCCGCCCCCGGACGCACACTCGCCCGTCGTCGACCCGCTCGCCACCGCCCGCGCGGCGCTCGCGGAGGGGCGGTGGCAGGCTGCGAGGGCGCTGTTCGAGGATGCGCTCGGCGACGGGCGGAGCCCGGAGGCGCTGGAGGGGCTGGGGATGGCGGCGCGCTGGCTCGGGGACGGGGCCGCGGCGCTCGAGGCCCACGAGGCGGCCTATCGCGGCTACCGCCAGGCCGGGGAGGGGCTCGCGGCGGCGCGCGTGGCGACGGCGCTGGCGCTCGAGTACCACGCGTTCCGCTCGGAGCACGCCGTCGCGAGCGGCTGGATGGAGCGGGCGGCGCGGCTGCTGGCGGACGCCGCCCCGGCCGCGGAGCACGGCTGGCTGGCGCTCTGGCGCGGCCACGTCGATCTCCAGGTCCGCAAGGATCCCGCCGCCTCGCTCCTCCGCAGCGCCGAGGGGGCGCGGATCGCCCGGGCGCTGGGCTCCATCGACCTCGAGATGCTCGCGCTGGCCCAGGAGGGCCTCGCGATGGTGAGCGAGGGCAGCGTGGCGGAGGGCATGCGCCGGCTCGACGAGGCCGCGGCCGCCGCCACCGCCGGGGAGCTCTCCGACCTGGACGCGATCGCCACCGTCTGCTGCTACCTCATCGACGCCTGCAGGCGGGTCGGCGACTTCGACCGCGCGCTGCAGTGGTGCGACCACGTGAGCGGCTTCTGCGAGCGCTGGGACGACCGCATGACCTTCTCCGCCTGCCGCGTGCAGTACGCGGACGTGCTGATCTGGCGGGGCGACTGGCCCGGCGCCGAGCGCGCGATCGCGGTCAACCTCGAGGAGCTGCGGGTGCTGAACCCGGCGCGGGAGGGCGACGCGTTCGCCCGGCTCGGCGAGCTGCGCCGCCGTCAGGGCCGTCTGGAGGAGGCGGCGGAACTGCTGGCCCGCGCCGACCGCCACCCGGTGGCGCTTCTCGGCCGAGGCGAGCTGGCGCTCGACCGGGGCGATCCCGCCGGCGCGGTCGAGGCCGCGGAACGCTACCTGCGCCGGCTCTCGCCCGAGAGCCGCACGGAGCGCGCCGCCGGGGTCGAGCTGCTGGCGCGGGCACGGCTGGCGGCCGGCGCGGCGGACGCGGCGGGGGCGCTGGCGGCCGAGCTTCGCACGATCGCCGATGCCGTCGGCACCGACGCCCTGCGTGCGTCGGCGGCGCTCGTGGAGGGCCTCCTGGCTGCGGCGTCCGGCGACGCCGCGACGGCCGCCGAGCTCCTGGACGCGGCCGCCGAGCTGTTCGAGGGGGCCGGCGGGCCCTACCAGGCC
>JAWVEW010000415.1:0-5886 GCA_033856495.1 Miltoncostaeaceae bacterium
GCGATCGCGCCAGGCCAGCGTCCACCGCGGCGCAGAGCGCGGGCGGCAGGTCCGGACGGGCCACCTCCAGCGGCGGAACCGCCGCGGCGCCGGCGCGCCGCAGCGTCTCGGCGGGGCTGCCGCCGGCGATCGGGTTCGCTCCCGCCAGCGCCTCGTAGAGGGTCAGGGACGCGGCGTAGACGTCGGCGGCGCCGCTCACGAGGCCGCCGGTCGCCTGCTCGGGCGCCATGTACGCGAGCGTGCCGACGACCGCGCCGGTGGCGGTCAGACCCGCCTCGCCGGACAGGCGCGCCACCCCCAGGTCGCTCAGGCGGCCGCGGCCCTGGTCGTCGACCAGGATGTTGGCCGGCTTCACGTCCCGGTGGATCACCCCCCGCGAGTGGACGTGCTCGAGGGCGTCCAGCACGTCGGCGATGACCTCGGTCACGGCCGCGTCGCGCTCAGGGCCGCCCGGCCGCTGGGCGGCGAGGGTGCGCGCCAGCGAGGGCCCCTCGATCAGCTCCCAGACGAGATGGACCGCCTCGCCGTCGTCGCCCCAGTCCAGCAGGCGCACCAGCCCGGGGTGGGAGAGGCGGGCGGCGGCCCGGACCTCGGCGGCGGCGCGCCCCTCGGAGTCGAGCTCGGCCGGGACCACCTTGACCGCCACCTCGCCGCCGCCCGACACGTCCCGGGCGCGGTAGACGCGCGCGGTGGCGCCGCGCCCGATGAGCGGGCCCAGCCGGTAGCGGCCCAGGACGACCTGGGACGGGACCGTGGGCTGGGTGGGGTGCTGATCGATCACAGCGGCTTCGCCGGGCGGGGCCGGCTCCCTGCCGCCGGGCCGGTTGGCGACGGAGCGGATCGTACGTCACGCGCCTGCGAAGTCCGCCTCCGACGGTCGCTCGGTGCGGCAAACCGGGTCTCCCGGAGCCGTCCAACCCCCGTGGTAGCATCGTGGCGCCCGTGCACGATGCGCGGGCGCGTGCAGGAAATCGGTCCACACGCCGCAGTTCTCAGGTTCCAGTGCTCGCCGAGTTCGGGGTGCCCCCCGGCTCCATGAGAGGCCCACCCGCGTGAGCGCGCCACCGCCCCTTCCCACAGGCTCGTAGGGCGTGTCGTTCTTCGACGACGACCTCGACCCAGACTCCCCCGACAAGGGGACCGACCAGCCCACCGAGCGGCGTCGGGCGCTGCGCCGACGCGGCACCGGGAGGGCGGCCGGCGCCGAGGGCGGCAAGCCGCGCCGGCCGCGGCTGCAGCGCAGCGGGGTGCGGGGCGGCGGAGGAGCTGCAGTGCTGTCCCGGCCCGGGGTGCGGCTGCTGCTCGTCGGCGGGTTCATCGTGGTGCTCATCATCGTGCTCGTGCTGGTGGTGCGGGGCTGCCAGCGCAGCCAGCTCGTCGACTCCTACAAGAGCTACCTCAGCAACGTCACCCAGGTCGCGACCGCCTCCGGCGCTCAGGGGACACAGCTGGCGCTGACGCTCCAGAACCCGCGCGGCGACAACGCCGCCACCCTCACCACCAAGCTCCGCGCGCTGGCGGCCGACGCCCAGAAGCTCGTCGACCGCTCCCGCGACCTGAAGCCGCCCGGGCGCCTGAAGGCCGCCCACGACAGCCTGGTCACGGCACTCACCTACCGGCTCGCCGGCGTCCAGGGGCTCGTGAGCGCGGTGCCGGAGGCCATCAACAACCGCAACGACAGCTTCGCCGCCCAGGCGCTGTCGGAGCAGATCTCGCGCCTGCTGGCGAGCGACGTCGTCTACCGCGACTCGTTCGCGGCGCCGGCGATGCAGGCGCTCCAGCAGGACAGGATCACCGGCATCCAGGTGCCCAACTCGGACGCCGACTGGTTCCTCCACGGCGCCAACGTCGACTACGCTACCCGCCTCGGCGCGGCAAAGCTCCTGCCCGCGCTGCGGGGCGGGCGCAGCAGCAGCAGCCCGCCGGGCACCGGCGGGGGCAACGCTCACGGGCTCGGTCTCATCAAGACCGTGTCGCTCCCGTCGGGCAGGCAGCTGAGCGTCGGCACGACGAACAGCCTCAAGGGCTCGGACCAGCTCCAGTGGCAGGTCACGGTGCAGAACCAGGGCGATTTCCCGGAGAGCAACATCAACGTGACGGCGACCTATTCCGACCCGACGGCGCCCGGCGCGGCTGAGACCCAGATGCAGACGATCTCCCAGATCCAGCCAGGGGAGCAGGCGGTCGTCACGCTGCCGGGTCCCGCGCACCCGACCTTCGATCAGCCCTCGAACCTGAAGATCAGCGTCACCCCGGTGATCGGCGAGAAGATCGTCACGAACAACACCGCCGATTATCCGGTGACGATCGTCGTCTCCTAGCGGTGCGCGAGAGCGTCGAGCTGTGGGTGGCCCTGCTCGCGGCCGCCCCCGGCGTGCTGGCGTTGATCGCCGCCATCGCGCTCTGGACGTCCCTCCGGCGTACGCGCGCGGCCCAGCGGGCGCTCCTGCCCGACGGCGCCAAGGTGAGCCTGGTCGACCGCCAGGCCACGCTGCAGCGGGCGATGGACCGGCTCGAGGAGGCCGTCCGCGACCTGCAGGCCCTGGTGGAGCACCAGGCCGAGGCGACCGAGCGCGGGCTGGCCGGCGCGCTGCGCTTCCAGGGCATGGTGCGCTACGACGCCTACCGGGACATGGGCGGCCAGCAGTCCTGGTCGATCGCCCTGCTCGACGGCATGCGCACCGGCGCCGTGGTGACCTCGCTTCACTCGCGCGACCACGCCCGCGTGTACCTCAAGGAGCTGACCGCCGGCGTGGCCGAGCAGCGCCTGTCGCCGGAGGAGCAGCGGGCGGTGGCGCTGGCGCTGGGCGAGCCGCTCCCGGGGGCGGCCGAGGCGGCGTCGGCCGAGTGAGGATCGGCTATCTGGGGCCGCCGGGGACGTTCGCCGAGGAGGCCCTTCTGACGCTGGTCGGGCCGGGCGCGGACGTCGTGCCGGTGCCCTTCCCGAGCGTCGTCGAGAGCATCGAGGCGGTCGCCCGGGGCGAGGTGCCGGAGGCGCTGGTGCCGATCGAGAACTCGATCGAGGGCTCGGTGAACCAGACCCTCGACCAGCTGGCCTTCGGCGGCGCAGGCGTGCTGATTCGCGCGGAGGTCGTGCACCCGGTGAGCCACCACCTGATCGCGCGCGACGCCGCGCTGCCGCCGGAGGCCGTGACGCGGATCATCTCCCACCCCCACGCGACCGCCCAGTGCCAGCGATTCCTGCGCGCGCGGATGGCGGGCGCCGAGGTGGTGGCGGCCAACTCGACGGCCGACGCGGTGCGGACGGTGAGCCTCGCCGACGAGCCATGGGCGGCCATCGGCACCCTGCGGGCCGCCGACATCTACGGCTGCCAGGTGCTGGCCGAGGACATCGAGGACAGCGTCGACAACCGCACCCGCTTCGTCCTCCTGGGGCTGGAGCCCGCGATCGCGCAGGGCCCGGGCCGGTTCAAGACCTCGATCGTGTGCGCGCCCCATCGCGACCGGCCGGGCGGGCTGCTCGCCATCCTCCAGGAGTTCGCGCTGCGCGCCGTGAACCTCACCCGTCTCGAGAGCCGCCCGGCGAAGACGCGGCTCGGCAGGTACGTCTTCTTCATCGACATCGAGGGCAGCCGCCCCCGCGACATGGCGGTCGACGCCGCGATCGCCGCGATCGAGGAGCAGGGCGTGGCAATGGTCACCTTTCTGGGCTCCTACCCCGCGGATGCCGGCGGCGTCTAGAATCGCCGCCAGGGGCGCGCCCTCCACGGGGCGGCCAAATCGAGAGGTGCCATGGCGCATCAGGTTTTGGTGCTGAACGCGACCTACGAGCCGATCAACGTCTGCTCCCTGCAGCGCGCCATCGTGCTGGTCCTGAAGAACAAGGCGGAGGTGCTCGACCGCGCGCCCCGAAGGTTGCGGAGCTGCACCAGGAGCTACCCGACGCCCAACGTCATCCGCCTCGTGTATTACGTCCGCGTGCCGCGTCACGAGTCGCGCAAGATCACGCGCCGCGCGGTGTTCGCGCGCGACGGATATGTATGTCAGTACTGCGGCTCGCCGTCGCGCCTGACGATGGACCACCTGGTGCCGCGCTCCCGAGGCGGCCGCTCGAGCTGGGACAACGTGGTCACCTCCTGCGCGCCGTGCAACGTCCGCAAGGGCGACCGGCTGCCGGCCGAGGTGGAGATGTTCCCGCGCAATGCGCCCCGCCCGCCGGGGCCGACGATCTTCATCGCCGTCGCCGCGCCGCACCGACCCAAGAGCTGGGACCCCTACCTGGGCCCTGCGCAGCCCGAGCCGCCGGCGCGGGCCGCCGCCTGAAGCGCAGCGGAACGCCGCCGCTCCTCACTGCGAGGCGCCGGAGCGGCCGCTATCGTGACGATGCGCCCTCGTAGCTCAGGGGATAGAGCACAGGTTTCCTAAACCTGGTGTCGGAGGTTCGAGTCCTCCCGGGGGCATACAGAAAGTACCTGCTAGAACGGGTTGTTTATAGTCGTGCGAGGGGCGCGGGATCTGCGAGGAGTGCGTCCCGCAACGTTTGAATGCGCTCCCGCAACGTCTCGGACGTTGCGGGAGACGTTGCGGGGGATCTCCCTGGACACGACGACGGCTCGGACCGCCCAACGCCATGCGGGCGGACGACCAAGCCGCCTCCGACGCAGTCAGATTCCGTCGTGCGCGGCCGGCGGGCCTGGCGTCGGCGACGTCGAAGCGCGAGGAATGGCGACCTCGAGCTCCGCAAGCGACGTCCGGGTAGCATCACTCTGCCCATCGTCAAGCCGAGCAGGATCTCACGGCGATGCAGACAGCGGACCTAGTTGAGGGTCACTTCTACGCCTTCAGAGAGAGGCGTGGAACCGATGTGCCGCTCCGCAAAGTGAAGCTCATCGCCAAGGTGGGCCGGCGTGGACACGTGAAGGTCCGCCACGAGGACGGGCCTCACCCCGGCCTTGAGGAATACGTCCAAACTCGTCAGATCGTCGTGCCGTGGGGTGAGCGGAAGGCGCTCGTTCAAGACGAAGAGCGGGCGGCACGGATTCAGCGCGCGGTCAAACGTGATTCAGCGCGGGAGGAGGCGATCAGCGCCGTGCTGGCCTCCAGCGGAGAGCCGAGCGCCTGCGCGGGCGCCTGGGTTTCGATGCCGGAAGATGAGATTCAGCGGATAGTCGACAGGGCCGGACTGGCTGATCATCCGGTTGCCCTGCACCCGCTCGGTTTCGTCGATCGCCACGGGTACGTTCACCTGCCGCTTGATGGCGCGGAGCGCTTGGCCCGCGCCTTTGCATCGGCGGAGCCGGCGAACGTGCTGCTGTATATCGATGATCGAGAAGAAGAGCTCAGACGGGGCGGCAACGTCCCGGGTGACCGCTACTTGCATGACGTTCTTAGGCAGTACCAGCCCGGCTGGGCGCTCGCCCGCCAGTGGGCGGGCTTCGATCGAGCGGTTGAGGAACTCCAGAAAGAAATCGTCCGCCTGCGCAGCCTGGTTTTCCGTGCGGCCGGCGAACTCGAGGATGCGGGTGCCGAGGAGAAGGCTAGGCGCCTGCGCCGAGCGCTTGATGGCCGGTAGGGAGCGCCTCGCCAAGCCGCTGGCAAGGGTCCCGTGCACCGTGTCTGCATAGGCGCCCGCGCCCAACTAGTCGTCCGAACCGCCCGCCTGCCCCTGCCCCCGCTTCCTGCGCAGCCAGCCGGATCGGGGCCCCGTGCTGTCCACGAATTCCGGCGGCCCTCCTGCACGACTTAACGTTCACGCCACCGAGGCCGCTCCGACGATCTCCCAGGCCGATGCCGAGAACATTGCGAGCCGCGAGATCGTGCGCGCAAGCCAGCTCCCACTGCTACTACAGCGCGCTGCCGGCCGGGGCGCCGCTGCCGACACTTTCCGACGCTGCTCGGGACGACGGGCCCCCGCAGCTGGTCAGC
>JAWVEW010000416.1:0-3667 GCA_033856495.1 Miltoncostaeaceae bacterium
GCTCGAGCAGGCTCGCGAGACCGCGCGCGAGGCGACCCGTGCGCTGGCCGCGGTGGAGGGCGAGCTGCGGCACGCGCGCGCGGCGGCGCGGGCGGAGGACGCGCCGGCCGCTCAGGCGCCGGCTGCCGCCGCGGCCGCCCCGACGCCGTCTGCCGCGCCGCCCGCCCCCGTCCCGAGCCCGAACGACGCCCACCGGTCGGAGATCGACGCCCTCATGGCGGAGTGGGCGGAGCTCGAGACGGCGAGTTTCAGGATCGCCCGTGCGGCGCGCTCGCCGGCCCTCGACCCGGCGCGCCGGGCCGCGGCGCGCGCGCGCGATCTCATGGCCGCCGCCCGCGCCGGCGACCGCTCGCTGCCGGCCCGCGCCCTGCGCCGCGGCCTGAGGACGCTGCGCCCGCCCTCCACGGCCGCCGAGCAGCCGGGCGACGCCCTGCCGCTGCCGGACGAGGACCTCATCTGGCGCGTCACCGGAGCCCGCAGCGCGGAATGGTTCAACACCTCCGGGCAGACCTCGCGCCGCGAGATCGAGCAGGCGCTGGCGATCGCCGGCGTCCGGCTGGCCGACTCGGGGCGGGCGCTCGAGTTCGGCTGCGGCTGCGGCCGCATCCTCCGCTGGATGCGGGACGTCGGCGAGCGCGCGGAGCTCCACGGGGTGGACATCGACGGAGAGGCGATCGCGTGGGCGGGGGAGCACCTCCCCTGGGCGCACGTGGCCCAGAACACGGGGCTGCCGCCGCTGGACTTCCCGGCCGAGCACTTCGACGTCGTGTTCAACCACAGCGTCTTCACGCACCTCGACGTCCACTACCAGGACGCCTGGCTCGAGGAGCTGCGGCGGGTGACGCGGCCGGGCGGCGTCCTGCTCCTCACCGTGACCGGCCAGCAGGCGTTCGAGGAGGTCGTCGCGTACTACCGCGAGACGGGTCAGGACCACGCCGCCCTCAGCGAGGCCTACCGCACGAAGGGCATCCTCTTCATCGAGGACGACATGTGGAAGGACGGGCCGTTCCCCGACTTCTACCACTCCACGTTCCACGCCCCCTGGTACGTGTTCGAGCACTGGGGGTCGTACTTCACGATCGAGGCGTATCTCGTGCGCGCCTCGCTCGACCTGCAGGACCAGGTGATCCTGCGACGCCGATGAGCACTGGAGCGACGCCGCCGATGATCACCCGATCGAGGATGCACCGCCTGCACTGGACGGGCTCCGTCGACGCCGAGGGCTTCCGCGCCTCCTGCGAGCCCCTCGGCCTCTGGTACCACGCCTACTACTTCGACAACGACTACGAGCGGCGCGGCGAGTACAACATCGGCATCGACATCGACGCCTACGGCTTCCCGGCCGACATGTCGGGCATGCGCGTGCTCGACATCGGCACCGGCGCCGGCTGGTTCTCCTTCTTCTTCGAGCAGCAGGGCGCCGAGGTCACGACGGTGGACATCCGCGGCCACTGCGACCTCGACATCTTCGGCCGCTGGGAGTACCCGCCCGTCGAGTCCGAGAAGCCGGTGCCGGACCGGCTCGGGCCCGCCGGCGAGCCGATCTACCACAGCCCCGTGAGCGCCCCCTTCTGGGTGATGCGCGAGCTGCTCGGGTCCCGGGTCGAGTACCTGAACGGCAGGACGTACGAGGTGCGGCCCGAGCTCTTCGGCGGGCGGACGTTCGACCTGGTCTTCATGGGCGCGCTGCTGTGCCACCTGCGCGACCCGGTCGGGGCTCTGATGGCCGCGCGCAGCGTGTGCTCCGGGCGGATGATCGCCACGACGCTGTTCGCGCCCGATCACGTCGACGTCGGCGTGCCCCACATGGAGCTGCCCTGGACCGACCTGGAGCAGATCGCATGGTGGCGGCCGAGCCGGGAGTGCTTCCGGCGCTGGTTCCGCGCCGCCGGCTTCCGCACGATCGACGCCGATCGGACCGTGATGCTGACGACGGACAAGCCACGGCCCCACGTCACCGTGCCGAACGCGGTGGGGAACCCGACCGCGGAGCTCCTCCTGGGCGACGCCTGGATCTGACGGCGCCGCGCCGGCCTCGTCCCCGGTTAAGCTGATCCTCGCCGAAGGACACGTGCCGTCGATGGAGAGCGATCTTTGAGCTTCGGTCAGGACCCCGTCAGCGTCGAGCTCAACGAGCGCTTCTTCACCGACGAGGACTACCGCCAGCAGGTCGCGGAGCTCGACACCTACCGGTACATCCGGACGGCGATCACCCGCGAGGTGGCCGGGATCGAGCGGCTGATCGACATCGGCAACGGCGGGGTGTTCGAGTACGACACCGACCTCGTGGGCGAGATCGTGGCCGTCGACCTCTTCCTCGAGCAGCTGCCCCCCTCGCGCTTCCCGCCCAACGTCGCCGCGCGCAACGGCGACGCGCTGGCGCTCGACGAGCCGCCGGACAGCTTCGACGCCGCGCTGGTCGCGTTCCTCTACCACCACCTCGTGGGCGGGCGCGCGGAGGAGATCCTCGGGAACGTCCGCCGCTCGCTGGCGGAGGTCGAGCGGGTGATCCGGCCGGGCGGCGTCCTGATCGTCGGCGAGTCGTGCGTGCCGCCCTGGTTCTATCGCGTGGAGCGGACCCTCTTCCGGCCGCTCAGCCTGCTGACCAGGACCGGCCTAATGCGCCACCCGGCGACGCTGCAGCTGACCTACGACCTGCTGGAGGCGCTCATCGCGGAGCGCTTCGAGGTGGTCCGCGGATATCCGATCCGCACGGGACGCTGGCTCAGCCAGTTCGGCCACCGCTGGCCGAGCGCGCTCACGCCGGCGCGGCCGTTCCTCGTCGTCGCCCGCAAGCCCGGCCCGTGAGCGGCCCGTCGATCTCGGTCGCCGTCCCGGTCTACAACGAGACCGAGGCGCTGCCGGAGCTGTACGAGCGCCTGCGCCGCACCCTCGATGCGCTGACCGGGGACTGGGAGCTGGTGGTGGCCGACGACGGCTCCACGGACGGCACCCGTACGATCCTCCGCGACCTCGCCGCGCGCGACCCGCGCGTACGGGCGGTCATGCTGTCGCGCAACTTCGGCCACACGCCGGCCTACCTGGCGGCGCTCGACCACACCCGGGGCGAGTGGACCGTGCTGATGGACGGCGACCTGCAGGACGAGCCGGAGATGATCCCGCGGATGCTCCAGGCCGCGCGGGAGGGGTTCGAGGTCGTCTACGCGATCAAGACCAAGCGCAAGGAGGGCCCGCTGATGCGGGCCGCGTTCTCGCTCTACTACCGGGTCGCGGCCCGCGTCTCCACGGTGCCCCAGCCGGCCCACGCGGGGCCCTTCTGCCTGATGAGCCGGCGGGTGGTCGAGGAGATCCGGCGCCTGCCCGAGCAGAACGTGTTCTTCCCCGGCGTGCGCTCGTACGTCGGCTTTCGCCAGACCGGCATCAACGTCGACCGGCCGGCGCGGACGAACGGAACCTCGAGGATCCGGATCGGCCGGCGCGTCGCCGGGGCGCTCGACGGCATCTTCGCGTTCTCGAACGTGCCGCTGCGGCTGGCGGCCTGGATGGGCTTCCTCGTCGCCGCCCTGGCCGGCGCGCTCGGCCTGATGTTCGTCTACTACCGGATCTTCACGGACGTCCCGGTCCGCGGGTTCACCGCCCTGATGACCGTGCTGCTCTTCCTCGGCGGCGTCCAGCTCCTGAGCCTCGGCATCATCGGCGAGTACCT
>JAWVEW010000417.1:0-7019 GCA_033856495.1 Miltoncostaeaceae bacterium
CCGCTGTCCAGGGCGGACGCTCAACTCCGCGCTCTCGGTGGTGAGCTCAGGCCCTCGAACTCGCCGGAGCCTTGCGCCGGCGTCCGTCGACCTCGAAGACCGATCGCAGGACGACGTTCACGAGCCAGATGACGATCGTGCCGAGCACCGCGTCCCAGAAGCCGTCGATCCGAAAGCCGGGGGCGATCCAGGCGGTGAGATAGAGCATCGCGAGGTTGACGAAGAAGAACGCCACGCCCAGGGTGAGGATGATGAGCGGCAGGGCGAGCACCGTCACGACCGGCTTCACCAGCCAGTTCACGATCCCGAACGCCAGCCCGGCGAGGACGAGGTCCCGGCCGCTGCGGTAGTCGATGCCGTCCAGGAGCCTCGCGGCCACCCAGAGGGCGGCGACGTTGAAGGCCCAGGTGAGGAGGAGGCGAACGCCGAGCGGCAGGCCCGATGCATATCAACCGCGGGGCGCCGGTGCCCGCTGACGCGGACGGGCGGCACGGCACCATCCCCGCCGCGCTACCGCGTCCCGGCAGCGGCCGTCAGCCCGTCGATCGCGGCCGCCAGCGCCTCGATGCTCGGATGGTCCTCGGGACCGCGATTGCGGTGCACCCAGCGCAGGCGCAGGTCGCTGTCCAGCAGGACGTCCCCGCCCAGCTGGAGCACGTCCTCGCCATGGCTGCGCCGGGGCCGGCGGCCGCGGGCGATGGCCCTCGCGTAACTGAGCCACACCGGCGGATGGCCGACCACGCGGCGCATGCTGGCCCGGCCGAATCCGAGCGCACGGTGCATTTCGCGGGAGGGGTCGGTGAGGACCGGGAAGGGCAGGCTCAGGTCGCCCTCCAGGTACGCGAGCGCGGACGGCGGCGCGAAGCTGATGCCCAGGACCCGCGCCCGGAGCTCCGACCTCCGCTCAGCAACCTCGACGAGGTGCTCGCGGGCCGGCAGTCAGCCCAGGTGGCGCGTGAGGATGAGGAGGGTCGGCTCGCCCCGCAGGCTCCAGAGCGGGACCGGGGTCGCCCTGGCGTCCAGGAACACGATGTCCGGGGCCGTCTCTCCGATTCTCACGACCTCACTCTGGCAGGTGCGGCGAGGGCGCGCGAGCCCTGGGCAGGGACGGTCCTGCCGTCGGTGGATCAGCCGTCACCGACGCGTGAGCGGGGCGCCGGCGACGCGCCCGCGCACGGTGGAATCGCCGTCACCCGAGCGCCGAGCGCCGAGAGCGCTCCCCCGGCTGCCGATGCCGCGCGCCGCGTTGCTCGCCGCACTCCGTCAGACCGGACGGAAGTCGTTGCGCGCGGCGATCTCGCCGATCTCCTGGGTGGTGAGCTGCCGTCCGCCGGCGGCCGCCGCGGCCAGGTCGCGCATGTACCCCTCCCAGCCCGCCGGCGTGTTGAAGTTGAGGAGCCTGACGGGCGCCGCCCCGGGATTCGAGAACGTGTGCACGACGCCGGGAGGCACGCACACGAAGGTGCCCGCCCCGACTGCGCGCTCCTCGTCGCCCAGGCGCATCGTCAGCGAGCCCTCGAGGACGTAGAACATGTCGTGCAGCCGATCGTGAACGTGGGGCGGCGGGCCCGGGAACCGGGGCTGGATCACGACCTCCCCGCAGTAGAAGGACCCGGCGGTCTGCTGGCCGCCGGCCTTGATGTCCACCCACGCGTCGCCCATCGCATGGCGCTCGCCGTCGCCGGGGCCGAGCACGATCGCGTCCATCGATCCTCCCTGTCAGGTCGTCGGGGCCAATCCGGTCAGCGGCTCGGCCGCCAGGTCCCATACCTCGGCCTCCTGCCGGCCGTCCGAGAGCCGCAGGCGGCCGCTGTCGTCGAGCGTCCCCACCCGCGCGCAGGCGAGGCCGGCGGCGGCGAAGCGCGCGGCGAGGGACTCCGGGTCCCCGACGAGCAGGAAGCCGTACGATGGGAATGTGACCAGCCAGCGCCCGAGCGGCACCTCGGCTGGGCGCGGCAGCAGGTCGACCCGCAGCGCGCACCCGAGGCCGCCGGCGCTCTCCATGAGCTGGAGCAGCGAGCCGGGCGCGCCGGGCATCGACACGTCGCGGGCGGCCCACGCCTCGCCCGCCTCGGCCGCCTCCCGCACCACCGCCAGGTCCGCGGCCGCCCGCTGCCGCCGCGGCCCGCGCAGGTGGCTGAAGAAGCTCAGGCCGTCCGGGCCGTCGAGCAGCGCGCCCTCCAGGCAGGCCGCCAGGCAGACCGCGTCGCCCGGTCGCGCCGCGGCTGCGCGCAGCGGCGCCAGCGCGCGGCCCACCGCGAAGGTGGCGAGCGAGGGGTCGCCGGCGGCGAGCGTCGTGTGGCCCCCGACCACCGGCACCCCGTACAGCGCCGCCGCGTTGCGAAGCCCCTCCAGCGCCTCGACGATGAGCGTCTCCGAGCCGGCGACCAGCGTGTCGAGGATGGCCATGGGACGGGCCGCGGTGGCCGCCAGGTCGTTCAGCGCCGTCACCACCCCGGCGGCCCCTGCCGCCCGCGGCTGCGAGGAGAGGAACGCGGGGAGGATCGCCTCCGCCGCCAGCACCAGCGATCCCGCACCGCCGTCGTCGAGGATCGCGGCGTCGTCTCCGTCGCCGCCGAGCGCGCTCGCGACCGCCGCGAGCACGCGTTTGCCCTGGAGTCCGGGATGGGCGCGGACTGACGCTGCGAGGCGATGGAGGTCCATGAGGTGAGCAGCCTACGGGTCGCGACGGCGGGCCTGGACCTGATGGCCGAGGCCCTGCGCGCCCAGGACGTCCCGGTCCAGGCGGTGGACTGGAAGCCGCCCGCCGGCGGCGGGCTGGCGGACGTGCGGCTGCTGAACGCCCTCTACGCGGACGATCGCGTGGAGGCCGCCAACGAGCGGACCGTCGCGCGCCTCCAGGCCGCGCGGCCGATGCTCGTGGGAGCCGGCCGGGCGGGGGACCTCGTGCCCGGGCTGGAGGGCCGGCTGGTCCTGCACGCGGGGCCGGCGATCGAGCCGCAGCGGATGTGCAGGCCGCAGATGATCGCGGCCTCGGGCGCGGTGGTGCTGGAGGGCTGGGCCGCGGGCCTCGCCCAGGCCGAGCGCATGCTCATGAGCGGCGAGGTGGCGCTCGCCCCGGCGCACTCGCTGGGCGCGGCGGGAGCGATGACCGGGATCATGTCGCCCTCCATGGGCTGCTGGGCGGTCCACGACGAGGAGGGCGGCACGACGGCGTGGTCCCCGATGAACGACGGTCCCGGGGACGCGTTCTGGCTCGGCGTCGCCTCGCCGGAGGCGCTGCGCCGCCAGCGTCTGCTGGGCGAGGTGATCGCGCCGGCGATCGGCCAGGCGCTGCAGCTGCGGGGTCCGGTGGACGTGTTCGGCATCGACGCCCAGGCGCTCGCGATGGGCGACGACTGCCACATGCGCCACCAGGCGGCGACGCTGCTCCTGCTGCGGGAGATCCTGCCGGCGGTCGCCGAGCGCGCACCCGCTGCCGTCGGCCCCCTCGCGCAGACGATCGCGGCCAACGGCCACTTCGCGCTGACGCTCACGATCGCCGCAGGACGGGCGGCGCTCGCGGGTGCCATGGGCCTGCGCGGGTCGACCGTGGTGATCTTCATCAGCCGCAACGGGGTCGAGGCCGCGGTGATGCTGGCCGGGCTGCCGGGCCGCTGGTTCAGCGCTCCGGCCTCGACGGTGGGCGACGCCCTCTACCGGCCGGGGTTCTCGGAGGAGGACGCGGCGCTCGACATTGGCGACTCGGCGCTGGTCGAGTGCATCGGCCTCGGAGGCGCCGCCTCGGCATGCAGCCCCGCGGTGGCGTCCTTCCTCGGCGGCACCCTGGCCGACGCCGTGGAGCGCACCCGCGAGATGGGCGACATCACCCTCGCGCGCAGCGAGCGCTTCCGCATCCCGGCGCTCGACGGGGAGGGCACGCCGCTGGGGGTGGACGCGCGGGCCTGCCTCGACCTCGGCGCCACGCCCCTGATCAACACCGGGATCCTGCACCGCCTGGAGGGCGGTCAGATCGGCGCCGGCGTCGCCCGCGTGCCGCTCGAGCCGATGCGCGCCGGGTTGGCGGCGATCGCCGAGGACCTGCGCGAGCGGTAGCCGAGGCGTCCGGTGCTCGTCGTCAACGAGGCCGGGCTCGGGGTGCTGGGGTGCGAGGAGGGGCGGGTCCAGGCCGCCGGAGCCGGCTGGGCCTGGCTCCGGGGCCCGAGAGGCCCCGTGCACCTCACCGGCCCGGCGGGCCCGCGGGGCCCCCTGACGGCGGTGGTGGCGCGGGTGCCGGTGCTCGAGCCGGGGGCGCGGGTGCGGCTGGACCAGCGCCGGGCGCTGGTCTGGCGCACACCGAGCGCGCCCGAGCCGGTGCCGGCGGACCGTATCGCCGCGGCCTGCGCCGCCGTGCGTGCGCACCTCTGGAACGACCCGCGCGCGCTGGCGCTCGGCGCCCGCCCGCTCGACGAGCTGGCCGGCGGGCTCGCCGGCCGCGGGCCCGGTCTCACACCGGCGGGCGACGACGCGCTGCTCGGCTACCTGCTCGCCCGCCGGGCGATCGTGGGCACGGCCGCCGCCCGTGCCGACGCCGCGCTGGTCCTCCGCGCGGCCCGACGGGCGAGCGGCGGCCCGAGCCTGGCGCTGCTGCGCGCCGACGGCGCGGCGCTCGGCCCGGCCCTGCGGCGCCTGGGCGCCTACGGCCGCACCACCGGGCCGGCGATCCTCGCCGGCCTGGTGGGGGGCCTCAGCTTTCGCGGACCGTGATGTCCTTGATCGTGATGGTCTTCGTCGGCACCTGGGTGCTCGGGTCTTCGGTCGCGTTGGGGTTGGCGTACGACTCGATCCGCTTCGCGACGTTCAGCCCCGTGACCACCTGCCCGAAGCGGGAGTAGAGGCTCGAGAGCTGCTGCGGGTTCCCGGTCACGATGAAGAACTGGGAGCCGTTGGTGTTCGCGCCCGAGTTCGCCATGGCGAGCGACCCGAGCCGGTAGCCGTCGGTGGGCAGCTCGTCGCCGAACTCGTATCCCGGGCCGCCGCCGCCGGTGCCGGTGGGGTCGCCGCCCTGGATCACGAAGTCCTTCACGACCCGGTGGAAGGTGGTGCCGTCGTAGAAGTTGTCGCAGGCGAGGAACACGAAGTTGTTCACGGTCTTGGGCGCGCCCTTCGCGTCGAGCCGGATGCCGATGTCGCCCTCGCTGGTCTTCATCGTCGCGAGGTAGGTCTTGGCGGGATCGATCCGCATCTCCGGCGGCGACGAGTAGCTCGTTCGCTGCGACCCGTCGGTGGGGCTGGGGTTCGGGCAGGTCACGGGGCCGCTGGCGCTCCCGCCGCCCCCGCCCCCGCCTCCCCCTCCGCAGCCGGCGAGGGCGACGGCCGCAGCGGCAACGGCGACGGCGAGGAGGGACAGCCTGGATCGGGTCACGATGTGGGCTCCGCGGCCGGGGACGGGACGGCGCGCACGATAGCGCGCCCCCGGAGCCGCGTCCGCGGGCCGTGCCCGGAACGCCAACCGCCGACTCGAGATGACGGGCGGCGAGCCGGTGCCCGGGCCCAGGGCTCGCGACGAGCGAGATCAGGGCGGCGCGACGGGTCTCGCGGTGGACGTCCACCGCCGCACGGCAATGATCTAGCCTCCTTCCGAAGCCGAACCGCTCGACGCGCGTCACCCGGGCGTCGGCCGTGGCGAAGGAGCGCCCTCGGGGCGCCGAATGAGGGGGGACGAGAGCTGGCGCTCCTGCGTCGAGAGCCGCTGGTGCGCGCCGAGGTGGCGCTCTACGCGCCCGCTCGCGCGGCCGTCCTGCTCGAGCCGATGGCGGGCCGCTGGCCCGAGCACGAGCCCGGCGACCGGCTGGCCCTGGCGGCGGGGGTGCTGGCGCACTCCGCCCAGCGCTCCACGGACGCCGGCTGGGCGACGTTGGCGGCCGCGCTGGGGGCGGTGGCCCGGGGCCTCGTCGCCGCGGCCGGGGGGCCGCTGCCGGGGGACCTCGTCCCGATGGAGGCGCTCGGTGGCCGCGGCCTGCTCGCCGTGGTGCCCTGGGAGGGGCCAGGGCGCCCGCGGATCCGGGCGGAGCTGGTGTCGGCGGCGGTCGAGGCCACGGTCGTGCTGCGGGACCCGCCGCCGAAAGGCGGCCGCACCCTGCCGGTCGCGGCGCTGGCCCTGATGGTGGCGCTGGGGGCCGACGCGGACGCCGACGCCCGCCTGGCGCTCGCGCTCGCCATCGAGGGGCTCCTGGGCTGGTACCAGCAGTCGCACCGCCTCACCGGGACCCGGCAGGCATCGGCCTACGCGCTGGTCCACGCCGCCGAGCGTCTCTCCGAGGCCGGCCGGCCGGTGCCCCCGGGTCTTGGTTAGGAGGGCGGCAGGCGCCGAGGCTGAGGCCGGCGCAGGGCCGCCTCGGTGAGGTCGACGGTGATCGTCCTCGCCCCTCCAGCCCACCTCACCCTCACCAGGTAGCAGCCCGGACGGGGCGCGACGAGGCCGCTCGGCTGGTACAGGTAGCGCCAGAACGGTTTGCCGGGACCCAGCCTCCCGAGGCGTACGTCCAGCGAGCGAACGCTGCGTCGGGTCGTGATGTCTCCGAGAAGCAGTCGCTCATCCGGCTGGCTGCGCAGCCAGCCGGTGATCGTCACGCGAGCCGGCCCCTGCTTCGAATACAAGACGTAGAACTTCGCGACGACCCTCTGGCCCTCGCGGCCGTGCAGCGCCGGGGTGGCGGTGGGTCCGACGAATCCGCCCAGGAGAACGGGGCCGTGCCCGACGACCCATTCGGGCCTCCTGGCGCGGGCGCCATTCCGGATTGCACGCGGCCGCGCCGATCCGCACGCGCCCCGGGCCTCCAGGTCGACGCGAGTCGCAGTTGCGGTCGACGACGTGGAGACCACTCCGGACGGGCCGGCCAGCGCCACGAGCAGGGCGCCGGCCCACCCCGCCGGCACGTGCGCCTACCGGGCGCCCGTGGACGGCGGGAGCTCGCTCAGTCCCACCGCGCGGAGCGCTTCCTCCAGGGTCGACAGGCGATGGACGGCTCCGGCGACCGCCTCGTCGCCCGGGTGCGCGGCGAGCCAGGAGTCGGCCA
>JAWVEW010000418.1:0-6680 GCA_033856495.1 Miltoncostaeaceae bacterium
GCCTTGCGCTGGCCGTCGATCCAGCCGAAGCAGAGGGCGACCTCGAGCGCCTGGGCGTGGGTGACGCTGTCGATGTCCGAGCCCTTCTTGGCGATCTTGAGCCAGAGGCCGCTCGAGGTCTCGTGATGCTCGTCGAGCCACGCCTCCCAATGCTCCCGAGAGGCGAACGCGATGACCTGCAGGTCAGCCATCACGGAACCCTACGTCGCAGGGTCCCGGTCGGCCGGGAGCAACCGCAGCGACGGTTCCGGCGAGAGCCAGCCGGCGGCGATGGCCCTGAAATGGCGCTCGTCGAGCGTGAGGACGTCGCGCGCGCTGCAGCGGCGTGACAGTACGAGCACCGAGGCATCGGCCAGGCCGAGCCCGAGGCCCGCGTCGTGGACCATCAACGCACGAGCGATCACTCCCCGAAGCCGGCCAGGGCCTCGTCCACGCGACCGGCGAGCATGGGGTCGCCCTTTCGAAGAGTGGAATGCGCGGCGTCGGCGGGACCATGCCGGGATGAAGGCCCGCCGCGCGGCGCGGACCGTCTCCGCCTCGCTCCAGCCCTGCGCCCACGGGGGCCGGCCGGCCCTGTACCGTGGCGCGCCGAGGCCCGCGGCGCGGCACTGCCCGGGCGGCGTGGCGACCTTCGGGGGGAGCGGGTGTCAGAGCGGTCCGCCGCCTCGCGCCCCGGACGGTGGTCGCGCCGCACCGCCGGCGTCCTCCTGGCGCTCACGCTGCCGTTGATGGCCCGTGCCCCGGAGGCCCGCGCCGGCATCGGCGACGCCCTTGCCGCGCAGCTGGCGCAGGCCCCGGCGGACCGCCCGCTGCCGGTCATCGTCACGCTTGCGCGCCAGGTGCGCCCGGAGCGCTACGCGGGCAGGCCGACCGAGCTCATCGTCGCCGAGCGGCGCCTCGCGGACGCCACGCAGCCGGCCGTCATCGCGTTCGCGGGCGTCCGGGCGCGGCGGTTCTGGATCGTCAACGCGCTCGCCCTGTCAGCCCCGCCGGCCCTCATCCGGCGCCTGGCCGCCCACCGGATGGTCGCGACGGTCGAGCTGGATTCCACCGTGCGACTGGCCGCCGCCTCGCCGCAGCCCACGCCGGGCGCCGGGTCCGTGGCGCCGCTCGACGCGATCGGCGCCCGCGAGGCCTGGAGCAAGGGCGTCACGGGCTTCGGCGTCCGGGTGGGGAGCATCGACACGGGCGTCAACGCGACCAACCCCGACCTGGCCGGGAAGGTCGTCGCCTGGAGGGACTTCGTGAAGGGGCTGCCCGCGCCCTACGACGACAGCGGCCACGGGACGCTCTCGATCGGGACCATGGTCGGGGGGAGCGCGACGGGACCGCCGATCGGCGTCGCCCCCGGCGCGCAGGCGGTGGTCGCGAAGGCGATGGACGCCAATGGCTCCGGCTCCGCGAGCAACCTGATGGCCGCCGCCCAGTGGATGACCGACCCGGACGGGAACCCGGCCACGCCGGACTTCCCGGTGGTGGTGAACAACTCCTGGACCGGGACCGGCGCGAACGACACCTGGTTCCGCCAGGCCGTTCGGACCTGGCGGGCGGCCGGCATCGTGCCCGTGTTCTCGGCCGGGAACGGGGGGCCTGGAGCCGGCACCGTCGGCAGCCCGGCGAGCTACCCGGAGAGCCTGGCCGTGGGCGCCGTGGACGACCTGCGGGTGGTGGCCTCCTTCTCGAGCCGCGGCCCGGTCGTCTGGCAGAACACCGACGCGCTCGGGCCGCCGGCCGGCACGATCCTGGTCAAGCCGGACCTGGCCGCGCCCGGGGTCGGGATCGTCTCCACCCTCGCAACCGGCTATACGACCTACACCGGCACCTCGATGGCCGCGCCGCACGTCGCGGGCGCGGTCGCGCTCGTGAAGCAGGCCAACCGGGCGCTCAGCGCCGCCGAGATCGAGCAGATCCTGCGTCAGACGGCGACCCCGCTGGGGACCGCCGCCCCGAACTCCGAGACCGGCGCAGGTCTGGTGAACGCCCTCGCCGCGGTCACGCTGGCGACCAGGGGGCCGCCCCCGCCGCCCTCACCGCCGGCGGCGCCGGCACCGGGGCCGGGGCCGACGCCCGCGCCGTCGCCGGCCCCCGAGTCCGGCCCCGCGCCGCCCGGCGCAGCCTCGCCCGGCCTGGTCGTCGTCTACACCAGGGCCGAGGCGGCGGCGGCCATCCGCGAGGGCTCGCACGGGATCTCGGGGCTGCCGCACGCGGTCCGCCAGATCCCGATCGGCGACGAGGCCAGCTGGCCGCCCGACCGCCGCATCGCCAAGCTGAGCGGGGCCGGGCTGGCCGCCCTGAGCGCTGCCGAGATGGCCGCGGCGCTGCGCGCCGCCTGGAGCGACCGCAAGGTGGGCGGCCTCGTGGCGGTGGACGAGATCACCATCTCCGACTGGGACGAGGCGCGCTCGGCCTCCCTCGCGCAGGCGCTGGCCTCGCTGGGGCCGGATGCGCGGCGGGTGATCCTCTACGTCAGCCCCGGGCTCGTCGGCGCGATCGGCATCAGCGATCCGCGACGGCCGCTGGCGCCCCGGCTCGTCGCGCTCCTCGCCGCGCTGAGGGAGGCGGGCGCCGTCCAACTCGAGGTCTACCACCGCGGCGCCGTCCCCTTCACGCAGGAGGAGTTCGCGACCTATCCGGTGCGGTGGCTCGCGCGCTGGGCCCCGGCCGATCCGGGCGCGCTGCACATGCTGTTCGGGCCGGACCACGGAGCCGGCCAGGCCCGCATCTGGGCCTGGGCGCGCGCCAGCCCAGCCGGCCGCGCAATCCTGGCGAACGGCCCCGGCGCGTTCGGGCTCCACACCGCGGCGCAGGGCATCGACTGGCTCACGGCCTACCGCGACTTCGCGGCGAACCCCACGGCGTCGCCCCAGGGGGGCGACCTCATCGTCTCGTCCGGCGGCGGCCTGTCGGTGTCGCCGCCGAGCGGCCGCACCCTCGCGGTGACGGTGTCACGGCCCGCCCGGGTGGTCGTCTCGCTCGCCCGCCTCCCCGACGGCGGCCCGCGGGCGATCGCCAAGATCGACGGTCCGGCGGCGGGCCGGGTCGTCCAGCTGCCGGTGGACGTGCGGCCCGGGCGCTACCGGATCCAGGTCGTGGCGCTGGGGCAGAAGCTCCGGGACGAGGTGCAGCTGCCGCTGGCCGTCGGCGCCGCCTGGGCTGCCGGCGGACCCGCCGTGCGGGTCACCAGGGCGCTCAGCGACCTCTACCGGCTCGAGGGGCAGCGGCGCCTGCTGAGCGAGCGCGTGCGCCCGTGCCAGACCGGCGCCGGGGTCCGGAAGGCGGCCCTGGTGCTCGGCGCGCTCGCGCTTCGCGACGCCGACCGCGAGCGCCCGGCGGCGCTGCGCGAGCGCGTCGAGCTGATGCGGCGCGCGGTGTCCGGACTCAGCCGGGCCGCGCGCGACTGCGCCACCGCGGCGCTGCCGCCGGCCCCCGTGGCCGGGCCGCCGCCGCCGCAGGATCCGAGCCCGGCCCTGCTGGTGCCGATCCGCCTCTCGGACCTGATCAGCGGGGGCACGCTGGACCTGAGCTCCGTGCTCGCCGGCCTCGGCCTTCCCGCCGCGATCGTGCCGGGCGACCCGCCCCTCCTGTCGACCGCAGCCTGCCGGGCCGACGGCGCGATCTGCCTCGCGGTGGACCGGGCGCTGCTGGACGCGTCGATCAAGGAGCTGGTGGGCCGCAACCTGCTCGCGCTGACGGTCAAGGACCTGGCCTCGTTGAACCTCAGCGGCCTCCTCGGCCGCATCGCCGGCGTCGCCCACGTGGAGCTCTCGAACCTCATCAGCGTCCAGCGCGTGGGCGACCAGGCGCTGCGCCTGGTGCCGGTCGGGATCCTCGCCGACCTCGCCGGCCTCCCGGAGATCCCCGAGGCGACCATCGGGTCGCTTCAGGTCGTCCGCCCCGCCGGCGGGCCCTGACCGGCCGGACCGGGCGGTGGCGCCGCGCCGGCGGCGCCGTCGGCCGCACGTGGTCCTCCCCGGTCGGCCCCTCCGAGAACACGTTCGTCGCCACGTCGCGGAGCTTCTCCATGCCTGCTCCGAGAACAGCCCGACCAGGACCGCGGCGGAGCCGAACGGCAAGGGCAGAACGTCAGGAGTCCTCGCTCACGGCCCACTGACACCCCGCGGTTGGTCTAGACGTGGATGTCGAGCTGCGCGAGTCTTGCCTGCCTGGCACAGTGCCCGCGCCGGCGCACGTCCCAGCCGACCCGGAGAGGCTCGTGGCGATGTTCGATCGACGCCATCGGCGCCGCCTGGATCGGCGGCGCCGCTCAGCGGTCCGCGGGGCGCGCTCGGCCCGGCTCGACGACGGCGCCCCCGGCCGCCGCGCGGAGCTCGCGCGCGAGCGTGCGAGCGGCCGTGATCGCCGCCCGCAGCCGCGGCGGCGGATCGGCCCGCCAGGCGAGCATCGTGTCGGGCATGGCGAGGGAGGGGTCGAGTGGGCGGGCGAGGATGACCGGATCCGGGTCGGAGGCCGCCTCCACGAGCGAGGATGGCGCGAGGGCCACCCCCTGGCCAAGGGCGACGGCGAGCGCGATGGCGCGCCGGTCGACGCCCGTCTCGTAGACGTCCGAGAAGCGATAACCGGCGGCCTCGAACGCTGCGAGCAGCTGGTCGTACACGGATGGATTCGCGGCGCGCGGAAACAGCACCAGGCGCTCGTCGCGCAGGTCGTCGGGGCCGACGCGCTCCCTGGCGGCCAGCCGATGGGTCGCCGGCAGGAGCGCCGCCAGGGGGTCGCCGGCGAAGAGCGGCTCCAGCTCGATCTCCTCGTGCTCGCCGGCCCCGTACAGGATCCCGAGCTCCAGTCGTCCGGCGCGCAGCCACCGCACCTGCTCCAGCGAGAGCAGATGGGTGACCTCGCTGTGCCAGCGCGGATCGCGCTCCTGTAGCCCCTTGAGGAAGCGTTGCAGCCGGTCGAATGGAAGGTGAGGCAGGCAGCCGATGCGAAGCCTCCCCGCGCCACCGGCCCGACGCGCTTCGGTCACCGCGCGATCGAATTCCGCGAGTACCCGGCGCGCCTCCTCGGCGAAGACCCGTCCGGCCTCGGTGATGGACACGACCCGCGACGTCCGCTCCAGCAGCCGCACGCCCAGCTCCAGCTCCAGGCGGCGGATGGCCTGGGAGAGCGGCGGCTGGGCGATGTGCAGCCGCTCGGCGGCCCTGCTGAAGTGCAGCTCCTCGGCCACCGCCAGGAAATAGCGCAGGTGCCGGAGCTCGATGGCGATCGAGGATGCGGGCGTGACCGGGGGCTCCGGCCGAGAGTCGGGTTCGGCGTCGGGCGGGTCTCGTTCCACGTGATGCACCATACGACCGGACGCGGAGCGCGTTCATCCGTCGCCTGGCGGATGTTTGCGACGGAGACGGGAGCCCACGCCCCTGGCTCCCGGTCATGGGAGCCCGGATGACCCGTGGTGGTGCGCCCGTCCCCGACGGGTCCATGCTGGAGGCCCTGGTCGACGGGGTGCTGACGATCGACCGGGACGGCCGCATCGTCGGGCTGGACCCGCGAGCCGCGCTGCTCTTCGGCCTGCGGCCCCACGAGACGGCCCTCGGCCGCCCCGTCGCGGACCTCATCCCCTCCCTGCGGCTGCCGGAGGCGCTCTCGACCTGGGGCGGGCGGCGGCGCGGCGCCGGGCCGCGGGTCATCGCCCGCAGGGTGGAGAGCCTGGCCCTGCGGGCGGACGGGGCAGGGCTCCCGATCGAGCTGACACTGACCGACACCGGCGAGGAGCCGCCTCGCATCACCGCCTGGATCCGCGCGCTTTCGCGGGTCGAGGGCGACCACGCCGCCCTGGCGCAGCGGACCGCCCTGCTCGAGGCCGCGGAGCGGCTCGCCCAGAGCGGCAGCTGGGACTGGAACCTCTTGACGAACGAGCTGGTGTGGTCCGACAACATGTACCGGCTCTTCGGCCTGGAACCGGGAGCGATCCCGCCCTCGCCGGACTACGTTTTTGAGCAGACCCACCCGGACGACCGCGCGTGCGTGCGCGAGGCGATCCGCCGGGCGAGGGGGACCGGGAGCCTGGCGCCGCTTCCCTTCCGCATCGTTCGCGGCGACGGCGAGGTCCGGCATCTGCACGCGACGACGACCATCGTCGCCGCCGGGGGGTCCGGCGGGCGGCGGCTGGTCGGCGTCCTGCAGGACGTCACGGACCGCCGCCGCGCCGAGCGGGAGATCGCCGCCCACTTCGCCGTTTCCGAGGCGCTTCTCGAGTGGGAGACGCTCGAGCGGGGTGGCCCTCGGCTCCTGGGCAACCTGGCCGAGGCGATGGACTTCGAGGTCGGATTTCTCTGGGTCCCGCTCGACGACGTCCTGGTGGCGCGCTGCACCTGGCGGGCGCCGTCGGTCCGCGCCTCGAGGTTCGAGGCGGCGACGGGGCGCGCCCGCCTGCGGCCCGGCTGCGACCTGCCGGGGCGGGTGTGGCGGGCCAGGGAACCGATCAACCTGGCGTTCCTTCCCCCGGCGGCAGACCTCCCGAGGCGCGACGCGGCGCTGCGGGCCGGCCTGCGCGGCGAGGCGGACGACCCGTCCGGGGCGGGCGACGACCTCTCACGCGACCGGCCCGAGCGCCAGACCGACGGCGGTGGCGGCTGACCAGATCAGCAGCAGCAGGCCCGTCTCGCCCAGCACGCGGACGAGCCGTCGCCCGTCCGCTCCGCCCAGCACCCGCCGCGTCACCGCGA
>JAWVEW010000419.1:0-21270 GCA_033856495.1 Miltoncostaeaceae bacterium
CCCCCCGCGCCCGGTCACCAGGCCCGGCCGGCGACGCCGAGGCGCCGCCGTGCGCCCATCTCGACCAGCTTCTCCAGCGAGCGAGCCTCGATCTGACGCGCGCGCTCCCGCGTCACCCGCATGCCGCGGCCGATCTCGGCCAGCGTGCGCGGCTCGTCGCCCCCGAGCCCATACCGCAGCTCCAGCACCCGCCGCTCCCGGGCGCTGAGCCGTCCGAGCAGCGGCCGCAGGGCGCGTCTCAGCCAGCGGTCCTCCGCGACCGCCTCCGGCGCCCGGGCGCCCTCGTCCGCCAGCAGGTCGGCGAGCTCGGCGCCATCTTCGCTCACCCGCTTCGAGAGCGAGGCCACCGGCTGCGCCGCCTCCAGCAGGCGCTCCACCTCGCCGGCGGGCAGGCCGACCCCGTCGGCGACCTCCTCCGCCGCCGGCTCGCGGCCGAGCCGGGCCGTCAGGAGCTGCCTCGTCCGAACGATCCTCGCCAGCTTGACGTTGGCGTGCACCGGCAGGCGTATCGGGCGGCCGCCGTCGGCGACCCCGCGGCCGATGGCCTGTCGGATCCACCAGCCCGCGTAGGTCGAGAAGCGCCGGCCCTGCCGCCAGTCGAAGCGCTCGGCGGCGCGGACCAGGCCGATCGCCCCCTCCTGCACGAGGTCCGCGAGCGGCAGGCCGCGCCCCCGGTAGTGCTTCGCGATCGCCACCACGAGGCGCAGGTTCGCCTCGACCAGCTGTGTGCGTGCGGTCTCGTCACCGGCCTCGATCCGCCGCGCCAGCTGCACCTCCTCCGCAGCCGACAGCAGCGGGACGCGGCCGATGGCCTCCAGGAAATGCTGGAAGCCGTCCACGTGGCCCTGCGCCAGCGGGCGCGCAGCCTCCATGCTCCCTCCTCTCACCGCCCCGCGGTCGCCGGTCCACGCGCCCACTCGCCCGAGACGGGATCGCTCCCGCGCGGCGTGACGGTCCGTGGAAGCCTCCCCGCGATTCGGCTTCCCGAAACAGCCCGCCCTGCGGCCCCCGCACGAGGGGCCGCAGGGCGTCGATCCCTAGCGCGCGCTCGGTGAGACCGGCGTGCGGGTGACGACCGTGTCGATCGTCACACGGCTGTTGGCCGGCCGGCCGTCCGGCGGCGATCCGGTCGCGGTCGCCGTGTTGGTGAGCGTTCCGGCTGCCATCGGGATCACGACGAGCGTGACCCTGGCCGAGCCCCCCTTGGCGAGCCGGCCCAACAGGCAGGTCACCTTCTTGAGGCGTGCGGTGCAGCGGCCCTTGCTGGGGAGGGCGGAGCCGAGGATGAAGCGCCTCCCCAGCTGACTGACCACCCTGACGTTGCTCGAGGACGGCCCATGGTTGACGACCTTGAGGACGTACCGGATCTCGGTGCCCAGAGCGGCCGTCGCCCTGGCGCCGCGCTGGCTCAGGACGAGGTCCGCGCCCGCCGTGACCTGCGTCGACAGCGAAACCGTGTTGTTCGTGGCGTTGATGTCCGGCTCGGCGGCGCGGACGCTGGCGTTGTGGACGACCACGCCGACGGCGCTCG
This sequence comes from Miltoncostaeaceae bacterium, assembly GCA_033856495.1. Taxonomy (GTDB): domain Bacteria; phylum Actinomycetota; class Thermoleophilia; order Miltoncostaeales; family Miltoncostaeaceae; genus JAWVEW01. The sequence continues at coordinate 1,532 of JAWVEW010000419.1, forward strand.
GGACCGCCTGGACCTCGACCGCGATCGAGACACCGGTCGGGATGATCCCGAGCGAGCAGCTCAGGACCTGACCCGCCGGGGTGCAGACGCCCTGGTCCGGGATCGCCTCCGCGACGGTCACGCCGGCCGGCAGCGTGTCCTCGAGCAAGACGCTGGAGGCGGGCGAGGGACCGTTGTTGGTCACGACGAAGCGGTAGACGATGAGGCCGCCGGCCGGCACCGGCGCGGTCGGCCCCTGGGCGGTCAGGCCGAGGTCGACGGCGAGGTTCACGGTGGTCGTGACGCTCGCGCTGTTGTTGGTCGTGACCGGGTCCATCTCGGTCGCCGTGACGCTTGCGGAGTCGGCGACGGCGCCGGCGACGAGCGCCTGCACGCGAATGGTGACCGTCGCCGTGGCGCCGCTCGCCAGCCCGCCGAGGTTGCAGGTGACCACGATGCCCGCGATCGAGCACTGCCCCTGGCTGGGGGCCATGGAGAGAAGCCCGACTCCTGCCGGCAGGGTGTTGGTGACCGTGACGCCGCTCGCGGCCGACGGGCCTCCGTTCGTCACAGTCAGCGTGTAGGTGATCGGCGAGCCCGCGTTCACGGCCGGAGTCGGCGAAGCGGCTGCGGTCAGCGCGAGGTCGGCCACCGGCGTGACCGCGACCGTCGTGGTCGCCTGGTCGTTCGCGGAGTTGGGGTCGGCCTCGGTCCGGGTGACGGAGGCCACGTTCACGAGCGGCCCCGCTCCCGGCGCCTTCACCGCGATCGTGACCGTGGCGGTGGCATCCTTCGCCAGGTCGCCGATGGTGCAGGTGACGTCCGTGCTGGTGCTCGTGCAGGTGCCCGACGAGGCGGTGGGCGTCCCGACGAGAGTCGCCCCCGCGGGCAGCGTGTCGGTGAGCACGACGTTCGTCGCGTCCGAGGGCCCCGCGTTGGTCACGGTCAGCGAGTACGTGAGCGTCCCGCCGGCCGGCACCGGGTCGGCCGAGGTCGTGGCCGCGACGCCGAGGTCGGCCGCCGGCACGACGTTCGTGTTGACCTGGGCGCTGTTGTTGAGCGGATCGGTGTCATTCGGGGTCGCGTCGGCCGTGACCGTGTAGTCGAACGAGCCGAGCGCTGCCGTCGTCGCCGTGATCGTCACGTTGGCGCTCGAGCCCGCAGCCAGCGTTCCCAGGGCGCAGGCCGCTCCGGACGGCGGGGCCGTGCAGGTGCCGCCGACGAAGTCCGTCGTCGCGCTGACGACGTCGGCCGCGGCGCCCGGCGTCATTGCGTCGATGAGGGTCACCAGCAGGGCGGGCGCATCGCCGATGTTCGAAACCTGGACGGAGAACGTGACGTTGCCGCCGAGGGGCGCCGTCGTCGTGGGGCTGCCGATCATCGTCACCTGCAGATTTGCCGCTCCGAGGCCGATCGCCGGCGCCGACAGGGCCCCGACCAGCACGGCGACCGCCGCCATCGCTGCGAGAGCCAGTAACCTCCTCACGTCTCCTCCTCGTCCTCGGGGGCGCTCGCTGGCAGGATCGCACGCGTGCGGCGCAAGTAGCGTAATTCCTGCGTAGCTTCCGTTCGCCGCGAGGGCGCTGTCAATCCCGCCCATGCGGGCGGGTCGGCGGGGGTCCCCCTGGCGGCGGGCGCTCCGCCTGCTCGGCCCGGGTCTCGCGCCGCGAGGTGCTAGCCTCATCCCCCGTGAGCGATCCCTTGCGAGGCCCACGCACGTGATCGTCCGGTGGCGCTGGCTGACGCCGATCGCGATCGGCGCATGCGCGCTGGCCGCCGTCGGCTGCGGCACGAACGCCGGCTCGAGCGGCACCACGAACACCACCCCGACCAGCGCGCAGGGCGACCCGCACTTCCCGCGCGGGAGCAGCGTCGGCAGCGGGATCGACCCCGCGCCCGCGATCGCCGCGACGGTGCGCCAGGCGGCCGCCGCGGCCGGTTGCACGGTCCGCGCGTTCCCTCCCGAGGCGACCCAGTTCCAGCCCGACCGGACGCTCCACGTCGAGACCGAGCCGACCTACCACCAGTCGCTGCCGCCGGCGTCCGGCCTGCACTACCCCGTCTGGGCCGACTGGGGCGTCTACGACAAGCCGATCCCCTTCCGCTTCCAGGTCCACAACCTGGAGCACGGCGGCATCGTCATCCACCTCGGCAAGGCGCTGTCGGCGCAGGCGCGCCAGCAGATCCAGGACCTCTGGTCGGCATCGCCGGCCTACATGCTCGTGGTCCCGGAGGACTTCGCCAAGTTTCCGGCCGACGCCGTGGTCGTGACCAGCTGGCAGCGCTGGCTGGTCTGCAAGCCCTTCGATGCGAAGGGCCTCGCCGCCATCCGCGTCTTCCGCGACACCTACCGGGGCACGGGGCCCGAGTACGCGCCGGCCATCAACAGCGGCGAGGGCGACGCCACGCCGGGGCTGCCGACGCCGAGGATCAAGGACCCCGACACCTAGCAGCGGCGGTCGGCCCCAGCGGGGCGCCGCTATCATCCGGCCCGCCCGCACACGGCCGAAGGGAGCCCCGCTGAACCCGATCGACACCTCGTCCAGGCCCGCTCGCGCGACCTGGGAGGGCCTCGCGCCGGCGTCGGTGGCCGCGCTCAAGCCGACGATCATGGTGCCCGGGCCGACCCCGCTGCCCCCGGCCGTCACCGCCGCCGGCGCACGGCCGATCGTCTACCACCGGACCGACGAGTTCGTCGAGGCCTACGAGGACGTGCTGGCCCGGCTGCGGCGGGTCTTCCAGACCGAGGGCGAGGTGCTCGTCTTCTACAGCTCGGGCAGCGGCGCGATGAACTCGGCCGTCGCGAACCTGGCCCGGGCGGGGGAGCGGGTGCTGGTCGCCTCCTGCGGCAACTTCGGCGAGCGCTGGGCCGCGATCGCCGCCGGGCACGGCGTGGAGGCGGTCCACCTCACCCACGAGTGGGGTGAGCGGGTGGACCCCCAGCGCGTGGCCGACGAGCTGGCGCGGCACCCCGAGATCGGCGTGGTCTTCACGACCCAGAGCGAGACCTCGACGGGTGTCGTGAACGACCTGCCGGCCCTGCGCGAGGCGTGCGGGGACCGCCTGCTGGTCGCCGACGCGGTCTCGGGGCTCGGCGTCGTGGACCTGCCGATGGACGCCTGGGGCGTCGACGTGGCGGTCTCCGGCTCGCAGAAGGGGCTGATGACGCCTCCGGGGCTGGGCTTCGTCGCGGCCAACGAGCGGGCGCTCGCCTGGTCCGACGAGCGCGGGCCCGGCGGCTTCTACTTCGACTGGGCGCGCACGCTGAAGGGGCAGGTCAACCGGCGAACCGCCTTCACGCCGCCGGTCACCCTCATCTTCCAGCTCCAGGCGGCGCTCACGCTGATCGAGGAGGAGGGCCTGGCCGCGGTCTTCGAGCGCCACCGGGTCCTGGGCCGGGCCTGCCGGGCCGCGGTGCGGGCGCTCGGCATGCGGATGCTCGGCCCGGACGACCCCGAGGCCAACGTGGTCACCGCCTTCTGGCCGCCCGAGGGGGTGGAGGGCCGGGCGATCCCGCGCCTCATCCGCCGACGTTTCGGCATCCAGGTCGCCGGCGGCCAGGGCAAGCTGTCGGGGCAGATCGTCCGCATCGGCCATTGCGGCTACTACGCCTACCCGGACGTCCTGAGCGCCGTCGCCGCGCTCGAGCTGGCGCTGGTGGAGCTCGGCGCACCGGTCTCCCTGGGCGCCGGCGTGGGCGCCAGCCAGCGCGTGATCGCCGAGGCGCTGCTCGGCCCGGCGGCCGCCTCCGGCGTCCCGGGCGAGTAGGGGGCGGGCGTGGCGAGCAACGGGCCCCCGACGGGGCGCCGGGTGGTGGTGTGCGAGCCGATCGCCGAGGCCGGCGTCGAGCTCCTGCGCGAGCATGCGGCGGTCGACCTCGGGACGGACTGGTCGCGCGAGGAGCTGGCGGACAGGCTGGGCGTCTACGACGGCATGATCGTCCGCAGCGCCACGAAGGTCACCGCCGACCTGATCGCGCGCGGCGAGCGGCTCACCGTGATCGGCAGGGCCGGCACGGGCGTCGACAACGTCGACGTGGAGGCGGCCACCAAGCGCGGAATCGTCGTCTGCAACGCGCCCGGCTCCAACGCCATCTCCGCCGCCGAGCACGCGGTTGCGCTGCTGCTCGCCCAGGCGCGCAACGTCCCGGCCGCCCACATGAGCCTGATCGGCGGGCGCTGGGAGCGCGGGCGCTTCGGCGGGATCGAGGTGACCGGCAAGACGCTCGGCCTGGTCGGCTTCGGCCGCATCGGCCAGCTGGTCGCCGAGCGCGCACGCGGCCTGCGCATGCACGTCGTCGGCTACGACCCCTTCGTGTCGGAGGGGCGCTTCCGGGAGCTGGGGGTCGAGCGCGTCGAGACGCCCGAGCAGCTCTACGCGGTCAGCGACTTCGTCTCCCTCCACCTGGCCTCGACGCCGGAGACGCGGGGCTTCGTGGGCGAGGACGCCTTCACGGCCATGAAGCCGGGCGCCCGACTGATCAACGCGGCCCGCGGCGACCTGGTCGACCACGACGCGCTGCTGCGCGCGCTGGAGGACGGCCGGCTCGGGGGAGCCGCCCTCGACGTCTTCCCGACCGAGCCCACCACCGAGAGCCCGCTGTTCGCGCTGCCCCAGGTCGTGGTCACCCCGCACCTCGGCGCCTCCACCGCCGAGGCCCAGGACCGCGCCGGTCTGGCCGTCGCGGAGCAGGTGGCCGCGGCGCTCTCGGGCGGTCTGGTCACCTCGGCGGTGAACATCCCGGCGCTCGGCCCCGATGCGCTCGAGCAGCTGGGACCGTTCCTGCCGCTGGCACGACAGCTCGGGCAGCTCTTCGCGGCGCTGTCCGGCGGGCGCGTCTCGCCGCTGGAGATCCTCGTGGAGGGGCAGCTGGCGGGCTACGACACGCGCCTCCTCACCAACGCCGTCCTCAGCGGCATCCTCGACGGGCGCGTCGAGGAGTCGGTGAACCTGGTGAACGCGCCCGCGCTCGCGCGCGAGCGGGGCCTGGAGTGGGCCGAGACCTCATCCAGCGCGACGCGCGACTACACCAGCCGGATCACCCTCCGCTCGGGGCCGGTGAGCGTCGGCGGGACGACCGTCGGCACCACCTCACGGCCGCGTCTGATCTCGGCCTTCGACCAGGACATCGAGATCGAGATCGCACCCCACATGGGCATCTTCCGCTACCGCGATGTCCCGGGGATGATCGGCCGCGTCGGCACCATCCTGGGCCGGGCCGCAGTGAACATCGCCTCGATGGCGGTCTCGCGCAGCCGCACCCAGGGGCAGGCGGTGATGGCCATCACGGTGGACTCACCGGTGTCGCCGGGCTGCGTCGAGGAGATCGCCGGCAGCGAGGGCTTCGACCAGGTGTGGTTCGTGAAGCTGGACGCCCGCCCGTAGGGCGGCCGGACAGGCGGTGCGCGGAGGACCAGTGCCCCGGTCCCCGCCCGGTGTGCGCCGGCGGGAAGGGTCCGCGCGCGGGGGAGGGAGAGGGGGCCGCCCGACCGCCGGCGGCGGCGCCCGGCCGCGCCAGGCAGCCGACGAGCGCGGCCGGCTCGGAGAGAGCCGGCGTCAGGGTCGTGCGACCGCCGCCCGGGGCGCCGCACGCGGCGGGTCGCGGTTTGCCGGATCGGGCACCGAGCGGCTATTCTCGGATGCTGTGACGGCCGCCGCGCATATCCACCCTCGCCGCCCGCGCCGTCGGGGCCTCCTCGGGCTCCTGCTCCTCCCCCGTTAGGGGGAGCGACTCGATACCCACGCCCGCGCCCGGCGGGCCCCGGAACCTCGACAACGCCCGAGCGAGGAGAACGCGTCCCATGACGCCCGAACCCACACCATCGATGGACCAGGACCGCGACCCCGCCAGGCGGGTGCGCTTCTTCGACACCACCCTGCGGGACGGCGAGCAGTCGCCCGGCATCCGCCTGAACATGCGCGAGAAGCTCGAGATCGCCCACCAGCTGCGGCGGCTCGGCGTCGACGTGGTCGAGGCCGGCTTTCCGATCAGCTCCCCGGGCGACCTCGAGGCGGTCCAGGCGGTCGCCCGCGAGGTGCCGGACATCGTGGTGGCGGCGCTCGCGCGCGCCCAGGAGCGCGACATCCTGGTGGCCTGGGAGGGCGTTCGCGATGCGGAGCGGCCGCGGATCCACACCTTCATCGCGACCAGCGACATCCACCTGAAGCACAAGCTGCGGATGGACCGCGGCCAGGTGCTCGCGGCGGCGGTGGACGCAGTGCGGCTGGCGCGCTCGCTGTGCGAGGACGTCGAGTTCTCCTGCGAGGACTCGACCCGCTCCGACATCGGCTACGTGGCCGAGGTGGTGCGGGCGGCGATCGCCGAGGGCGCCACCACGATCAACCTCCCGGACACGGTCGGCTACACGATGCCGACGGAGTACCAGCGGTTCCTGGTCGAGCTGTACGAGCGCTGCCCGGAGCTGTCCGAGGTGACGGTGTCCGTGCACTGCCACAACGACCTCGGGCTGGCGGTGGCCAACTCGCTGGCGGGGGTGCAGGTGGGCGCGCGCCAGGTGGAATGCTGCGTCAACGGCATCGGCGAGCGGGCCGGGAACGCCAGCCTGGAGGAGATGGCGATGATCCTGCGGACCCGCGCGGAGGACCTGGACGGCCTGTGGTCGGGGATCGTCACGACCGACATCACGCGCGCGAGCCGGCTGGTGAGCCGGCTGACCGGCTACCCGGTGCAGCCCAACAAGGCGGTGGTCGGCCGCAACGCCTTCGCCCACGAGGCCGGCATCCACCAGCACGGCGTGCTGGCGAACCCGCTGACCTACGAGATCATGGACGCCCGCAGCGTGGGGCTGGCCCAGAGCGCGATCGTGATGGGCAAGCACTCCGGCCGCCACGCGCTGCGCCGCGCGCTGGAGGAGCTGGGCTACGAGCTGGACCGCGAGATGCTTGACCAGGCCTTCGTCCGCATGAAGGACGTGGCGGACAAGAAGGGCCGGGTCACGGCCCTGGACCTCGAGGCGCTGATGAGCGACGAGATGCGCTCCGAGGGCGAGCGCGGCGCCTACCAGCTGGCCGAGTTCGCGTTCTCCGGCGGCTCCGAGGAGGCGCCCACCGCGCGCGTGGTCCTGATCGACCCGGATGGCGATCGCCGCGAGGCGACGAGCAGCGGCGACGGCCCGGTGGACGCGCTGATGAAGGCCATCGACGGCGCCGTCGGCTCCAGCGGGGTGCTCATGGAGTACGCGGTGTCGGCGGTGACGGCCGGCATGGACGCGCTGGGGGAGGCGCGCGTGGTCTGCGAGATCGGCGGGCGCACCTACGCGGGCCAGGCCGTCTCCACGGACGTCCTGGAGGCGAGCGCGCTCGCCTACGTGCGCGCCGTCAACGCCAGCCGTCTCGCGGAGCACGGCGACCGCGTGACGACGGCGGGGGTGTAGCGATGGGACGGACGCTCTTCGAGAAGGTCTGGGACGCGCACGAGGTGCGCCCCGCCGTCGATGGGGGGCCGGCGCTGCTCTTCGTCGACCTCCACCTGGTGCACGAGGTCACCTCCGCGCAGGCCTTCGAGGCGCTGCGGATCGCCGGTCGCACCGTCCGGCGCCCTGACCGGACCATGGCCACCGCCGACCACAACGTCCCCACCGCCGGACGCGAGCGGGGGATCGAGGACCCGCTCTCGCGCGCGCAGGTGGAGGCGCTGGAGGCCAACTGCCGCGAGGCCGGCATCCCGATCCACTCGCTGCGCAGCCCCCGCCAGGGCATCGTCCACGTGATCGGCCCCGAGCTCGGCCTCACCCAGCCGGGGATGACGATCGTCTGCGGCGACAGCCACACCTCGACCCACGGCGCCTTCGGCGCGATCGCCTTCGGCATCGGCACGAGCGAGGTGGAGCACGTGCTGGCGACCCAGACGATCCTCCAGGCGCGGCCGCAGACCATGCGCATCAGCATCGAGGGCCGGCCCGGGCTGGGCGTGACCGCCAAGGACCTCATCCTGGGCACCATCGGCCAGATCGGGGTCGGGGGCGCCCAGGGCCACGCGGTCGAGTACGCCGGCTCGGCGATCCGCGCGCTCTCGATGGAGGGGCGGATGACGATCTGCAACATGTCGATCGAGGCCGGCGCCCGCTGCGGCATGATCGCGCCCGACGAGGTGACGTTCGCCTTCCTCGAGGGGCGGCCCGCGGCGCCGGGCGACCTCGCGGCGGCCGCGGAGCGCTGGCGCGAGCTGCCCAGCGACCCGGACGCCGTCTTCGACCGCGAGGTGCTGGTGGACGCCGCGTCGCTCGTGCCGCAGGTCACCTGGGGCACGACCCCCGGCATGGTGGCCCCGGTCACCGGCCGGGTGCCGACGCCCGACGACTTCGGCGACCCCGCCGAGCGCGAGGCGACCGTGCGCGCGCTGGCCTACATGGGGCTCGCCGGCGGCGAGGCGATCGAGGACATCGGCGTGGACGCGGTGTTCATCGGCTCCTGCACCAACGGGCGGCTCGAGGACCTGCGGGCCGCGGCCTCGGTCGTCGAGGGCCGGCGGGTCGCGCCGGGCGTGCGCGCGATGGTGGTGCCGGGCTCGATGCAGGTGAAGGCCGCGGCGGAGGCCGAGGGGCTGGACCAGGTCTTCCGCAGCGCCGGCTTCGACTGGCGCGACGCCGGATGCTCGATGTGCCTGGGCATGAACCCCGACTTCCTGCAGCCGCAGGAGCGCTGCGCCTCGACGTCCAACCGCAACTTCGAGGGTCGTCAGGGCAAGGGCGGGCGCACCCACCTGGTGAGCCCGGCGATGGCCGCGGCGGCCGCGATCACCGGGCACCTGGTGGACGTGCGCGCGTTCGGCGTCCGGCCGGAGGAGAACTGACATGGAGCCGTTCCGAAGCGTCACCGGAGCCGTCTGTCCGCTGGACCGGGCGGACGTCGACACCGACCAGATCGTGCCCAAGCAGTTCCTCAAGCGCATCGAGCGCAGCGGCTTCGGCCAGTTCCTGTTCTGGGACTGGCGCGGCGAGCCCGGCTTCCCCACGGAGGACCCGGCCTACGCGGGAGCGACGATCCTGGTCACCGGCCGCAACTTCGGCTGCGGCTCCTCGCGCGAGCACGCCCCGTGGGCGCTGCAGGACTTCGGTTTCAGGACGATCGTGGCGCCCTCGTTCGCGGACATCTTCCGCACCAACTGCACCAAGATCGGGCTGCTGCCGGTGGCGCTGCCCGAGCCCGAGGTGCACACGCTGATCCGGGACGCCCAGGCGAATCCGGGGGGGCGGGTGACCGTGGACCTCGAGCGCCGGGTGGTGGTGGCCCAGGACGGGCGCGAGATCCCGTTCGAGATCGAGGCGGACGTGCGCGAGCGCCTGCTCGGCGGGCTCGACGACATCGCCCTCACCCTCGCCGAGGACGATCTGATCACGGCCTACGAGCGTGAGCGCGAGCGGGAAGGCCCGGTCACCACCGGCCTGAGGTGACCGGCTCCCGGCCCCCGGTGAAGCGCGTCCGGGGGCCGGCCTGCCGGGCCAGCGGATGGCGCAGCAGGTAGAGGCTCGCGAGCCCGGCCCACTCCTCGTAGGGCGCGAGCAGCTCCGCGGTCTCCTCCGGCTGCGGCCAGCGCCCGCGCAGGCCCGCCCACACCCGCATCAGCCCGAGGTCGCCCACCAGGCCGTGCTCGTAGCGGCCGAGCCCGGACAGGCAGATCACTCCGGCCGACCAGGGGCCGAGATTGCGCTCGGCGCAGATGCGCGCCACCACCGCCGGAGTGGGATGGGCGGCCAGGCCGTCCAGGTCCAGGGTGCGGGCGACGCGGACCATGGCCGCGGCCCGGCGCGCCGCGAGCCCGATCGCGCAGGCCCTCGCCGGGGCGAGGCAGGCGAGGTCGGCCCGGCTCGGCGGCAGGCGCAGTCCGTCCTCGTCAGGGCCGCAGAGGCGCAGGATCGCCCGCTCCATGCGGGCCGCCTCGCGAGCCTGGACCAGCTGCCCGCAGACCGCCGCCACCAGAGCGTGCGCCGGCGTTCCCAGCCGCAGCGGCCGCAGCCCGGGAAGCAGCGAGGCGAGCTCCCGCAGCAGCGGGTCGTGCGCCGCACGGCGCAGGAACGGCGCGTGGTCGACGTCGAGCGCGAGCAGGAAGCGCAGCCGCTCGTGCGCGGCCTCGGGGTCGGGGGAGCGCAGCGCCCCCTCGATCCGGCCGTCCCCGCGCTGGCGCAGCCAGGCGCGAGCCGGCTCGTCGCCGGCGCGGAAGGCCAGCTCGAGCACATCACCGTGCCAGCGGCGGGTGCCGCCGGCCGAGCCGCCGGCGGACTCGGCCAGCGAATAGGGGAGGCGGGGGGAGAGGGTGACGCTGAGCACGGGCCGCGGCATCGTAGCCGCGGCGCCGGCCGGCTCCGCCGGGGCCCGCGCTGATTGCGGAGGATTTCGGAGCCGCCTCTTCCCCGCAGCCGGCTGCGGAGCTAGACCAACGGCCGGGGCGAGAACCCGTCGCTTGGGCAGGGCTGGTCGAGCTCAGTCGTGCGACGGTCCTTCAGGCCGGAGAAACGCTTCCCCGGTCCCGATGGGCATTCTTGGGAACGAGGAGGCACGGATGTCGCCGGTTGGGCGAGGGAGCGCCTGCGAGGGAGGAGGGCCGCGCGCCCGCGGCCGGCTCCAGATCGCCCTCGTCCTCGCCACCATGCTGACGCTCGCGGCGCTCGTGTTCCTGGCGGCCATGGCGCGCTCGGCGACCGCCAACCCGCTCACCCTGGCGCCGGTGGCCGACAGCTACGTCCAGGCGGACAAGACCTCGGCGACCCACGGCGCCGAGACCCAGCTGCGCGCGGACGGCTCGCCCGTGTTCCGCTCCTACCTCCGCTTCAACGTGCAGGGCCTGCAAGGCACCGTCACTCGGGCGGTGCTGCGCATCAACACCCGATCCAGCCATCCGGCCGGCTACGACGTCCGGGGCGTCGCCGACAACTCATGGGTCGAGGGCACGGTCAGCTTCTCCAACGCGCCGCCCGTGGGGGCGGCGGTGATCGGGAGCTCCGGAACCTTCGCCAGCGGCGTGTGGACCGAGGTCGCGGTCACGCCGCTGGTTTCCGGGAACGGCCTGGTGACCTTCGCCCTCACCACCGCCAACACCACGGCGATGAGCCTCTCCAGCCGCGAGTCGGGAGCCGCCACCGCGCCCCAGCTGGTCGTCACCACCGGGACGGCCGCGCCCGACACGACCGCGCCCAGCGTCCCGGCGGGCTTCACCGCCTCCCCGGGCGGAACGGACCGCATTGCCCTCGCATGGTCGGCCTCGACCGACGACCGCGGCGTGTCCGGCTACGGCGTCTACCGCGACGGCGGCACGACGCCGATCGCCACGACGACCACGACGAGCTTCACCAACACCGGGCTGGCAGCTGGATCCACTCACGCCTATCGCGTGGACGCGGTCGACGCGGCTGGCAACCGCTCCGCCCGCTCCGCCGAAGCGACCGCCACCACGTCCACCACGCCGCCCCCGCCGCCCCCGCCGCCCTCGCCGGGCGGCACCCCGATCACGCCCGTCGCCGACAGCTACGTTCGCAGCGATCAGACCGGCGCCAACTACGGGACCGTCACGCCCCTGCGCCTGGACGGGAGCCCCCCCTACGCCGCCTACCTGCGCTTCAACGTCCAGGGGCTCTCCGGGCCGCCGAGCCGGGCCCTGCTGCGCGTCCAGGCAGGGTCGAACCACTCGACCGGCTACAGCGTCGGCGGGGTCGCCTCCACCACCTGGGGCGAGACGACGATCACATTCGCCAACGCTCCGCCGATCGGGGCGACGGTCGGCTCCTCGGGCGCCCTGACCTCCGGACGTTTCGCGGAGGTCGACGTCACCCCGCTCGTCCTCGGCAACGGTCTGGTCAGCCTCGGCCTCACGACGCCGAGCTCCACGGCCATGAGCCTCCTCAGCCGGGAGGCCGCCGCGGGGACACGCCCCGAGCTGGTCATCACCCCGAACGCGGGGCCGAGCGACAGCACGCCGCCGAGCGTCCCCGCCGGCCTCACCGCCGCCGTCAGCGGCCGCACCGCGATCGCCCTGAGCTGGTCGGCCGCCACCGACGACACCGCGGTCGTCGGCTACGCGATCTACCGGGACGGCGGCGCGACAGCGATCGCGACCACGACGGGACCGGGCGCCACCGCCTTCACCGACACCGGCCTCGCCCCAGGCTCGGCCCACAGCTACCAGGTGGACGCCGCCGACGCCGCCGGGAACCGCTCTGCCCGCTCGGCGCCTGCGAGCACCACCACCGATCCGGCCGACACGAGCCCTCCCACAGCGCCTGAAGGACTCGCGGCCGCCGCCAGCGGCCGCACCGCGATCGCCCTGAGCTGGTCGGCCGCCAGCGACGACACCGGGGTCACCGGCTACGCCGTCTATCGCGACGGCGGCCTCGTGCCGATCGCCACCACGAGCGGGCCCACCGCCACCGCCTTCACGGACACCGCCCTCACTCCCGGCTCCACCCACAGCTACCAGGTGGACGCCGTCGACGCCGCGGCGAACCGCTCGGCCCGCTCGGCGCCCGCGAGCACGACCACCGACCCGCCCGACACCAGCGCCCCCACCGTGCCGATCGGCCTCACCGCCGCCGCCGGCGGCCGCACCGCGATCGCCCTGAGCTGGTCGGCCGCCACCGACGACACCGCGGTCGCCGGCTACGCGATCTACCGCGACGGCGGCCTGACCGCGATCGGGACCACCACGGGGGCCGGCGCCACCACCTTCACCGACGACGGCCTCGCCCCCGGATCCACGCACAGCTACGAGGTGGACGCGGTGGACGCCGCCGGGCACCGCTCGGCCCGCTCGACGCCCGCGAGCACCACCACTGATCCGGCCGACACGAGCGCCCCCACCGTGCCCGAGGGCCTCGCGGCGGTTGCCAGCGGCCGCACCGCGATTGCGCTGAGCTGGTCGGCCGCCACCGACGACACCGCGGTGACCGGCTACGCGATCTACCGGGACGGCGGCGCGACGGCGATCGCCGCCACGAGCCCCTCCGTCAGGGCCTTCACCGACACCGGCCTCGCCCCGGGCTCGACGCACAGCTACGAGGTCGACGCCGTCGACGCCGCCTTCAACCGCTCGGCCCGCTCGACGCCCGCCAGCACCACCACCGATCCGGCCGACACGGCCGCGCCCACCATTCCGGAGGGCCTCACCGCGGCCGCCGGCGGGCCGACCGCGATCGCGCTCACCTGGTCGGCCGCGACCGACGACGACGCGGTGGCGGGCTACGCGATCTACCGCGACGGCGCCACGACCCCCGTCGCGTCCACCACCGGGCCGACCGCCACCACCTTCACCGACACCGGACTCACGCCCGGCTCGACCCACAGCTACGAGGTCGACGCGGTCGACCGGTCCACCAACCGCTCGGGCCGCTCCCAGCCGGCGAGCGCGACCACCCCGGCCGCAAACGATCCGGTGATCGCCGCCGCCGGCGACATCGCCTGCGACCCCACGGTCGGCGGCTTCACCCTCGCCGGCACCGCGAACTCGTGCCGGATGCAGTCCACCTCGAACATGCTCCTCGCCATGGCGCCGGATGCCGTTCTGACCCTGGGCGACCTGCAGTACGAGGACGCGACCTTCAACAAGTTCCTCGGCTCCTACGACCCCACCTGGGGCCGGCTCAAGAGCATCACCCGGCCGGCCCCCGGAAACCACGACTACCTGACCACCAACGGAGCCGGGTACTACCAGTACTTCGGGGCGGCGGCCGGGGATCCCACCAAGGGCTACTACAGCTACGACCTCGGCGCCTGGCACCTGATCTCGCTCAACTCCAACTGCTCCCCGGCCGGCGGCTGCGGGGTCGGCTCGCCGCAGGAAAAATGGCTGCGCGCCGATCTCGCCGCCCATCCGGCCGCCTGCACGCTCGCCTACTGGCACCATCCGCGCTTCAGCTCGGGCCAGCACGGCAGCACAGCATCGATCCAGCCGCTCTGGCAGACGCTCTACGACGGTAACGCCGACGTGGTGCTGAACGGGCACGACCACGACTACGAGCGCTTCGCGCCTCAGACGCCGACCGGCGCGGCCGACCCCGCCCGCGGCATCCGGCAGTTCGTGGTCGGCACCGGTGGCAAGAACCACTACGCCATCGGAACGCCGATCGCGAACAGCGAGTCGCGGAACGACGCGACCTTCGGCGTACTGAAGCTCACACTCCGTCCCACCAGCTACGAGTGGAGCTTCCTCCCCGAGGCCGGGACGACGTTCACGGACAGCGGCTCGGCCGACTGCCACTGACGCGCAGGCCCGCCGCGAGCAAGAGCGCGTTCGCAGCGAGCAGGAGGGCCATGATCAACACGGGTCCGGCGGGCACGCGAAGGGCGCTTCCCGCCATCAGCGCCACCGCGACGACGATCGGGTAGGAGCCGCGCAGGCGCGGGGCGGGGGCGGGCCGACGCCGGCGTCGGCATCGGGGCGGATGGGGGAGGGCGGCCACGCCCCCCCTCTCGGCATCGGGGCGCCGGGCCGGCATCCCGCTGCGGAGTGATCCGACGACCCGGGACGGCGGCCCGTCGCGATCGCGGGCCGCCGTCGGATGGCGCTACCCCGTGACCGCGCTCACGGTCACCGGCGCGACGGCGGTCTGGGCCGCGCCGCACAGCGCCGTCACCCGCAGCCGGTTCATCCGCGGGCCGGCGGTGCCGCGCGCGGCCTGGAGGGTCACCCGCACGTCGAAGGTCTGCCCCCGCTTCAGCGTCGGCCCGGAGAACCGCATGAGGCCGGAGCGGAAGCTGAACCGGTGCGAGGCCGCCGCGATGGAGAACCCGGGCGGGAGCTGCTCGCTCAGCACGACCCCGCGCGCGATCGGCGAGCCGGCGTTGCGGACGCGCAGGAGCCAGGTCGGGCGCTCGCCCACCAGCATGCTGCGCGGGCCGATCAGGCTGGCCTCGAGCAGCGGCCGCGGGCAGACGCCCGGGCCGGACACCGGCGGCTTCGCAGGGGGTCGCGTGACTGGGCCGCCGGCCGGCGTGACGCGGGGGTTGGTCGGCTGCAGCCCCGGGCCGGGCGGCTGCACCCCGGGGCCGGACGGCTGCACCCCAGGGCCGGACGGCGAGGCCGACGGCACTCCGGCGGGCTTGACGGGCGGAAGGTTGCTGGTGGACGGCGCACCCGTGGGCCCGCCGACCTGCGGGACGCCGGACGGACCGCAGCCGGGGGCGCGCACCAGCACCGACACCCGCGCGGTGGCGCTGGCGGGGGAGGGCACGGGCTGGGGGGTCGAGGGCCGGCCGCGCTTCTCGGGGATGGGGCTTGCCGAGACGAGCGTCGCCACGTCGGCGACGATCGCCGGGTCGTCGCACTTCAGGGAGACGTTGGTCGCCCGCGACGTGAAGGAGCGCGTGATGGGCGAGGGGCTATCGCCGGTCAGAACGAACGGCCCCGGGGTGTCGACGGGGCCGATCGCAACCCCCGGCGGCGGCGGGTCGAAGGCGTCCGAGAGGGTGACCGTGCGGTTGTAGACGGCGTAGTTGGTGTCGGGGCCCTCGGCGAAGCTGACGGGGGCGGTGAACGCGGCCGAGGCGGGCGGGTTGGCGCCGATCGTCGCGTTGACCGCGGCGCTGTTGCTGGCGGGCACGGCGGGGCCCGACACCGACTCGGCCGGCACCGTGAACGTGTAGTGGAACGACCGCTCGGGCGGGTTGTCGCAGAGGTTCGCGGGCAGCACGAAGGGCGACGAGACGACGAGCTTCGAGACGGCGGTGCCGTTCGGCAACGTCAGCCGATCCTCGATCTGGTTGACCGTCGCCATGTCGGGACCGGTGTTGCGCACGACGATGTCCCCGTCTACCACCCACTGCACGGTCGGCGTCGCGGTCGCCACGAGGCTGTAGGTGACCGGCGCCCCCTGGCCGACGCCGAGCAGGAGGTGCGGCGGCGCCGCCGTCTTGGTGAGCGTCCACGTGTAGTTGGTGACCCTGGTCACCTTGACGGTCTTGCACACCTGGACCGTCGAGGTGCTCTGGTCGGCCGGCACCGCGCTGAGCCCGTTCTTGGCGAGGCAGGTGGCGAACTGCGAGAACGCCATGTCGGCTGCCGCCGTGCCGGCCGCACCGAGCATGGCCAAGGCCGCCGCCAGGGCGGCGCCCGTCCAGATCCGTTTGACAGCCATGACCGAGCCTCTCTCGCGAAACGTCGTCCGATGCCCGGCCCGCCACGTGGGGGCCAGGTCGCGCTTCGCCGGGCGGCGCTCCGGCTTGGCCGTGATTCTCCCACCGGCCCCCTGGGCGACAAGGCGACATGCCTGTCACGTGCACGATTGGAAACCGGCGTTTCAGGTCCCGCGGGCTGCGTATTTACCGAACGCTCATGAAGGCCGGTCCGCCGGTTGGCAGGACTCCGGCGGCCGGCGTCGACGCGGCTTCCTATTCGACCGGGATCGTCCTCAGACGACGACGAACGAGACCACCAGGGCGGCTGCGCCGAGCGCCGCCAGGCTGGCCGCGATCGCCGGCTTGATGCGTCCGTAGGCGAGGCTGCCCCGGCCGAAGCCCGACAGCACGAACGCCGCCGCCGCCCCGCCGGCGATGCCGCCGAGGTGGCCGCCGATCGAGATGCCCGGATAGAAGAAGGTGAAGGCCAGGTTCACGGCGAGCAGGAGCCCCAGGCCGCCGCCCAGCAGCGCCACCCCGCGCGTACGCTCGAGGACGAGCAGCGCCGCCATCAGCCCGAAGACGCCGCCCGAGGCGCCGACCGTGCTGGCGTTGCTGTGCGCGATGTCGGCCCCCCACAGCAGCGCGCCGGCCGAGCCCCAGAGGACCGACGAGAAGTAGACGACCAGCATCCGCGGCGCCCCGGCGTAGCGCTCGAGCGCGCCCCCGAGCAACCAGAGGCCCCACATGTTGAAGAGCAGGTGGAAGAGGTTCGCGTGGAGGAAGGCGGAGGTGACCAGCCGCCACCACTCCCCGTCCGCCATGCCGCCCGGCGTGAGGGCTCCCCGGTCCACGATCGAGCCGCCGGGCCTGCCGGTCAGGGCCACCCCCTGTGCGAGCTCGCCGAGGTAGACGACGACGTTGATCGCGACGAGGGTGATCGTGACCGTCATGCCGCCCGCGCGCGCGGCCGATCCGAGCGACGGCGGGCGCATCCTTCGGACGTTCGACTTCCCGCCGCCGCCCGCGCATTCCGGGCAGCGGATGCCCACTGCGGCCTGGCGCATGCACGACGTGCAGATGGGCCGATCGCAGGTGGAGCACGAGAGCAGCGTCTCGCGCCCGGGGTGGCGATAGCAGCGGGGCTCGGATGATGTGTCGGTCGGGGCCGAGCCGGGCATGATCGAGCGATCGTAGCGCGAGCGCCGGCAGCCCCGCCGGGGCCGGGTCGTGCCCCCGAACCTCGGCCAGCCGCCACGTTGACGAGAGAGGCGTACTCCCGCTTCAATGCGGGTGGCGCCCGCCCGTTGGCGAGCGTCGCGTCCGGGTGCGCCCTTTTTCCTGGCCCCGCCGATCGCAGAGGCTTCCAATGAAGCAGCCCCCGCCACCGTTCGCCGCTTGGCCGCCGCATGGCAACCCCGACCTGATCGAGCATGACGCCTGCGCGCTCGCGGCGTTCGCCACCCGGGACGGAAACCCGACGCGAGACCTGATCGAGCGCGCGCTGGGCTCGCTGCAGCTGATGGTGCACCGCTCCGGCAGCGTGGACGGCGAGGGCGACGGCAGCGGCCTGCAGGTGGACCTCCCGCGGCCGCTCTGGCGGCGCCGCCTCGCCCAGGCCAACCTCGACCCGGCGCTGGCCGACGACCCCCGCTTCGTCGTCGCCCATGTCTTCTTCGACGACACCGAGGCCGAGCGGCGGGAGTCGGCGCGCCTGTCCGCGCTGGTGGAGGAGCACGGCTTCACGATGCTCTGGCAGGGCGAGGGCGAGGTCGACTGGCGGGCGCTCGGCCCGCGCGCCACCGAGAACCCCGCGATCTTCTGGCAGATCGCCGCGCTCGCCCGCGAGGGCGGCACGGCGTCGGGCGACTGCTACCGGGCGATGGTCGCCATCGAGCGCGAGCTCACCTGCTACGTGGCCTCGTTCTCGGCCAACGACGCCGTCTACAAGGTGCTCGGCCAGCCGGAGGTGATCCCGCGCTTCTACCCGGAGCTGGCGGACCCCTCCTTCGTCGCCTCCCGGATCATCGCCCACAACCGGTACTCCACGAACACATACCCGACCTTCGGGCGGGTGCAGCCGTTCGCGATCCTCGGCCACAACGGCGAGATCAACACCATCGCCCAGCTGCGCGAGCAGTGCGAGCAGCTCGGCCTGCCGCTCACGCGCGAGGGATCCGACTCGCAGGACCTCAACCGGCTGCTCGAGGGGCTGATCTTCGAGAAGGGCCTGTCCCTCCTCGAGGCAGTGGAGTTCGCGCTGCCGCCGATCCTCGGCGAGGTCCACCGGCTGCCGGCGCGCCTCCAGGACCTGTACGTCCATTACCGGGAGGCCTG
This sequence comes from Miltoncostaeaceae bacterium, assembly GCA_033856495.1. GTDB lineage: Bacteria > Actinomycetota > Thermoleophilia > Miltoncostaeales > Miltoncostaeaceae > JAWVEW01. The sequence goes on from JAWVEW010000419.1 coordinate 19,910, forward strand.
GGGCCCGTACGCCCAGGGGCCGGTGGCGGTCGCCTGCCGGGTCGGGGACGAGATGGTCTTCGCGGTCGACGCCCTCGGCCTGCGGCCGCTGTGGTGGATCGAGACCGACGACATGTACGTCGCCTCGTCCGAGCCGGGCATCGTGCCGGTGACCGAGCTGTCGCGCGACCCGGTGCCGCTGGCGCCGGGGGAGAAGATCGCCCTCATCACGGGCCCCAACGGCGTGCCCCGCGTGCTCGGCTACCGCGAGGTGCAGGGCGAGATCTACCACCGCGCCAAGCAGCGCGGCGCGCTGCCCCACGCCGAGGCGCGGGCGCGCCTCGCCGGCGGCATCGACCCGCTGGCGGTCGAGGTGGAGATCGACGACGACCGCCTGGGGCCGGACCTCCCGCTGGAGGTGCTGCTCGCCGCCTCCGGCTGGATCGACGTCGACAAGCAGCAGGTCCAGTTCCTCTCCGACCGCGGCGCCGAGCCGATCGGCTCGCTGGGCTGGGACGGGCCGCTCGGCCCGTTCACACCGGTGCCGATGCCGCTCAGCGACTACCTCCAGGAGACGGTCGCCGTCGTCACCAACCCGGCGATCGACCGCGAGCGCGAGGTGGAGCACTTCTCCACCCGGGTGGTGCTGGGCCGCCGGCCGCCCATCGAGGGGGTCGAGCCAGAGCCGCCGCAGCGCTGCGAGTTGCGGATGCCGATCATCCTCGGCGGCATGCGGCCCGGGGCGGGGCCGAGCCTGTTCGAGTTCCGGCGCGTCGCCGTGGGCCACGGCGTGGCCTGCATGGAGGACGTGATGGCGGCCTGGGGCTGGCACGCCGTGCGCCTGCCGCTCGCCTACGGCAGCGACGCCAGCGCCCGCGACCACGTCAGCCACCTCGCCGAGGCGGCGGTGGCGGCGGTGCGGGAGGGCGCGGAGCTGATCGTGCTCGAGGACCAGACGGTGACGGTCGAGCAGCGGGTCCTCGACCCCCACCTCGCGGTGGCGGCGGTCGACAAGGCCCTGCGCGAGGCGCACGACGTGGACGGCTCCTCGCTGCGCCGCCGGGTGAGCGTGCTGCTCCAGGCGGGCGGCATCCGCAATGTCCACGACGTGATGGCGGCGCTCGGCTTCGGCGCCCAGGCGATCTGCCCGTACGCGATGGTGGAGCAGGCCATCGATGGCTCCAGCGAGCCGCCGGCGACGACGGCGCGCCTGCTCGAGGGTCTCCAGAAGGGCATCGAGAAGGTGCTCTCGACGCTCGGCATCCACGAGCTGCGCGGCTACGGCCGGCTCATGTCGGCGATCGGGATCGCCCCCGAGCTGCTCAAGATCCTGATGATCCCGGGCTTCTGCGCCAGCCCCGGCCGCGGCCTCGGCTTCGAGG
>JAWVEW010000420.1:0-4220 GCA_033856495.1 Miltoncostaeaceae bacterium
CCGCGGGGACCCGCGAGAGGGCCTCGTCGAGCGCGGCCTGCGGAGCCTCGACGAACTGGTTGTCAGCGGCGAGCTGGATGGCGTTCTCGAGGTAGTAGCGGACGAACGCGGCCACCTCGGGCCGTGCCAGCGCGTCCTTCTTCACGTAGATGAAGAGCGGGCGCGAGAGCGGGTAGCTGCCGTTGGTGATCGTCTCGGGCGACGGCGCCACGCCGTCGACCGAGAAGTCCTGGAGCGCGTCCATGTTCTCCTCGAAGTAGGAGAACCCGAAGTAGCCCAGACCGGCCGTCGCCCCCTCCACCGCGCGCACCGTGACGTTGTCGTCCTCCGAGGCGCTGTAGTCCTGCCGCGAGGCGATGACCTGGCCCGCCGCGTCCTTCCCGAGCACCGCCTCGTTGAAGAAGTCGTAGGTGCCCGACTGCGACCCCGGGCCCGCGAGCGTCATCCGCAGGTCCTTGAAGGTGCCCCCCGGGACGTCCTTCCAGTTCTTGATCGTCGAGCCGGGCGACCAGATCGCCTTCAGCTGCGCCAGCGTCAGGTCGGTGGTGCCGACGTCCACGCCCTTCTTCGTCACGAGCGTGATGCCGTCGGACGCGACCCGCAGCTCCTCGTACTCGATGCCCTTGTCCGCGCAGGCCGTCTTCTCGTCGTCCTTGATGGCCCGCGAGGCGTCCGAGATGTCGGTCTCGCCGGCGCAGAAGCGCTCGAAGCCGCCCCCGGTGCCCGACGTGCCGACGGTGATGTTGACCCCGGAGTTGTCGGCCGCGAACCCTTCAGCGGCGGCCGAGGTGAGCGGGGCGACCGTCGAGGAGCCGTCGATCAGGATGTTGCCGGACAGATCGGAGCCTCCGCCTGAGCCGCCGCCGCCGCAACCGGCGACCGCGAGCGACCCCGCCGCGAGCGCCGCAGTCGCGGCGATCAGGGCGAATCGGCGTCCTGTTGCCATGTATTCGTGCTCCTTGTCGTATTGAGACGGAGCGGTCCGATCGTCGGACGCACGTCAACTGCACCCGAAGGTAGCGGCGGGTTCCCGGGAACGGGGTCGCGTTCCGGTGACCGGGTGGTGAATAAGCGGTGAACGGCCGGGGCCCCGATCAGGGGCGCGGCGCGACGGTCAGACGACGGCCGGCGGACCCGCTCTCAGGAGCCGTCTCCAGCCTGATGGGAGGCGTCCGTGAACTCGTGGAACTCGCCGGTCACCAGGAAGGCCGTCTGCTCGCCGATGTCCACCGCGTGGTCGCCGATGCGCTCCAGGCAGCGCGAGACGAGGAGCATGCGAAGCCCCCACTCGCGCAGGCCGGGATCGGAGCCGGTGGCCAGCAGCTGATGCGCCACCCGCCGGTTCGCCCGGTTGATCACCTCGTCGAGCTGGACGAGGGACGTGGCGCTGACCAGGTCGCGACGGGCGAACGACTCCAGCGCCACCTCGATCATCTCGCCCGCCCGGCGGCCCATCTCCTCGAAGCTCGGGATGAGCGACGGGTCGCGCGGAAGGTCCGAGGCGAGCTTGGTGAGCTTGGCGATCGTCACGCAGTAGTCCGCGATGCGCTCCAGATGGAGGTTGTCGTGGAGGAGCGCGATGGTCAGGCGCAGGTCGTTCGCCACCGGGGTCTGGCGCGCGAGCAGCGAGTGGATGCCGTTCTCGACCTCCAGGTAGATCTCGTCGACCTCGTCGTCGAAGGCGATCACCTGGTCGGCCAGCCCCGCGTCGCCCGACTCGACGGCCCGCAGCGCGACCCTGAGCGAGCGCAGCGCCAGCCGCCCCTCGTCCTGGACCGCCGCCTCGAGCCGGTCGAACTCCTGCTGCAGGGTGCGCCTCATCGGTGCGAGGTTACCGCCTCAATCGGGCGTCGGAGGCAGCGCCCACGGCGCCGAGGGGCCCGACGCGAAGGAGCATCGAACCGACAGGCCCTCGCCGGGGGCGCCGGCGGCCTGCACCGTGCCCCCCGCGGCGACCACGACGTGCTTGACGATGGCGAGGCCCAGGCCGGTGCCGCGGGAGAGGCGGGCGCGGTCGGCGCGGAAGAAGCGCTCGAAGAGCCGGGGCAGGTCGCTCGGCCGCACGCCCACGCCGTCGTCGGCGCCCTCCAGCACCACCCGCCGCTCGCCGTCCGCGAACACCGACAGCGTGAAGGTGGCGCCCTCGCCCGCGTAGCGGATGGCGTTCTCGGCCAGGTTCTCCACGATCACCCGCAGCATCCGCTGACGCACCGGCAGGGTGGCGTCCGGTTCGACCCGCGCGACCAGGCGCACGTTGGCGCGCCCTGCGCGCTCCGCCAACCGTTCCAGCACGTCGTGCACCGTGGGCAGCGCCAGGGTGGATCCCAGCGACACCACCTCGCGCCCGGTCTCGAGCTCGCTGAGGAAGAGCACCTCGCGGATGAGCTCGTCCGTCTGCTCCACCTCGAGCCGCGCCAGCTCGAGCAGCTCCTCGGGCCGGGCGCCGGGCAGCAGCGCCATCTCCAGCAGCGACAGGAGCCGCGCGAGCGGGGTCCGCAGCTCGTGCGACACGGCCGCGGTGAAGCCGACCCGGAGTTCCTCGTAGGCGGCGAGCTCGGCCGGCGAGCCCAGGTGGACGAGCCGCTCGCGGCGACCCGACACCTCGTAGGGGACGACTCGGAAGTGGGCGGCGCGGGCGTCCAGCAGGCCGGGCGGCGCCGGCAGCCCCTCCCACAACCCGGGATAGGCGGCGCGGGCGCGCCGGCTGGCCGCGACGACGCGATCCTCGGCGTCGAGGATCACGATCATCTCCCGGCTCTCCTCGACCAGCACCCGGCCGCGCTCGGCGGCCAGCCGATCCCGGTCCGGAGGGTCGGCCGTGTGCACCGGAGCGGGCTCCCGCGGCGCCTCGGCGGGAGGTGCGCCGTCGTCAGGCGCGTTCACCACTTCGACACCTCTCTGTCACCGAGCCGAAACCCCGCAGGGGGAAACGATGCTCCATCATCGTGTGGACATGGCAACCGTGCTGATCGTCGAGGACGACGAGGTCATCGGCCGCGGCATGGTCGCACACCTCGCCGCCGGGGGCTTCGACCCGCTGTGGGTCACCCGGGGCGACGTCGGCCTGGCCAAGCTCCGCTTCGAGCGGCCGGACGTCTGCGTCCTGGATCTCATGATGCCGGGCATCGACGGCTGGAAGCTCATCGAGACCGCGCGCGCAGAGGGCATCGGGACGCCGATCCTGGTGGTCAGCGCCCGCGGCACCGAGCACGACCGCGTCCACGCCCTGGAGCTGGGCGCCGACGACTACCTCGTCAAGCCGTTCTCGATGCGGGAGCTGGTCGCGCGCGTGCGCGCCGCCGGCCGGCGGGGCGCCCGCGACCAGGAGGTGCTGCGGGGCGAGCCGATCCAGGTCGAGGAGCTCTTGATCGACCCGCGGGAGGTGCAGGCCTTCCTCGACGGCCAGAGCGCCGGGCTCACCCCGACCGAGTTCCGCCTCCTCTACGCGCTCGCCCTGCAGCGCGACCGCGTGGTGACGCGCGACGAGCTGCTCCAGCGGGTCTGGGGCCGCCGTCAGACGCACCGCGACCGCACGGTCGACGTCTTCGTCCGCAAGATGCGCGACAAGATCGACCGCCGGGCTCCGCATCACACCTTCATCCAGACGCGCTACGGGGTCGGCTACAAGCTCGAGCCGGTCAGCAAGTAGCACCGCCCGACACGGAACGGTCATCGGGCCCGGCACCGGGCCCCAAATCGCTCGACGGGAAAGGGAGGACCATGATCCCCACGAGCGTGGCGGACGAGATCATCCGGGCGTACGGCGAGGGCGATGCCAACCGCCGCGCGGACCCGCGGCGGGCCGCGTGCTGCGAGCTCCTGCTGGAGGGCGCGGCGCTGCTGGAGGGCGCGGCCGCCGAGCTCAAACGGCTCGAGGTGGCGCTGGCGGCGGCGAGCGGCGGCGACGGCGTCCGCCACCAGGGCGCGCGGGCGCTCCAGGTCATGGACCGCACCGGCCGGCGCCTGGAGTTCTTCTCGGAGATGCTCAGCGCGTCCCTGCGCCCGTCGCGCTCCCTCGCGACGCGCGCGTCCTGAGCTGGGAGCGGCTCTCCGGAGCGCAGCGCCGGTAGGCTCCGGCGGTGCCCATGCCGACCGCGCTCGTCAGCGGTGCCGGGCGCGGCATCGGCCGCGCCACCGTGGAGCGCTTCCTGGCCGCCGGGTGGCGCGCGGTGGCCGGGGTCCGCGATCTCGACGCCGCCCGGACGGCGCATCCGGCCCAC
>JAWVEW010000421.1:0-4715 GCA_033856495.1 Miltoncostaeaceae bacterium
CCGGCGTCATCCTCCACCTGAACAGCGGCTCGGGGGGCCGACGCGATGCGCGGGATGGGCAGCACCGGGCCCGCGGACGCGGCCACGGAGGCCTTCTTCCGCTACCTGGCCGCCGAGGCTCCCCGACCGCACGGACGGCGCTGGAGATGATCGGCGGCATGTCGGCGCTCGGCCGCGCGCCGAGGCTGGCCGACGTGGCCGACGTCGCCGCGTTCCTGGCATCGGACCGCGCCGGGGGCCTGACCGGCACCATGGTGAACGTGACCGCCGGCCTCGTGGTCAGCCTGAATCCACCGATCTGTTCCAGATGGGCCGCGGGTGCGGCCTTGCAAGGGCGATCGCGCCGATGTGCCGTGCACCCGCCGCTGGCCGTGCGATGCGCCATCGGCGGCGCGATTACGGCTGCAATCGGTGGATTCAGGCTGAGCTGAGCCCCGGCCGGCCCCCGGCCGGCTGACCGCGGCTCGCGCACGTCCAGGGGCCGGTCTCGGGGTCGAACCGGGGTCTTGCCCGATGGCGCCCGCCCGCCCCTCTCGTCGATCCTTCGTGCGGGTCGACGAGAGGAGCGGGTCATGAACGAGGACGCGGGTACGCCGGCGCTGCCGCCTCCGGGCGGGGCGGCCGCCGAGCCGAGACGGCTCCGCCGCAGCAGGCGGAACCGGTGGGTCACCGGCGTGTGCGGTGGGCTGGCCGAGTACTTCGGCCTGCACCCCGCCGTCTACCGCATCATCTTCGCCGCGCTCGCGCTCGCGGGCGGCACGGGGATCCTGCTCTACGCGGCGGCCGCGCTGGTGATCCCGGCCGAGGGGACGGACGACTCGGTCGCGGCGCAGGCGCTGCGCGAGCATCGGCAGCGCCCCTGGCTGGTGATCGGGCTGGCGCTCTTCGCCCTGGCGCTGCTCGCCCTGCTGTCGCAGGGCCACCTGTTCTGGCCGCTCACGGGCGGGGTCTGGGTGCTGGCGGTGGTGGGCGGCCTCATCGTCTGGTGGGACGTCGCGCACCGCGACCGGCGCACCGCGTCGCCGGTCGGCGCCGGCGAGGCCGGCTCCGAGGCCGCGGCCCCGGTCGGGCGCTCGTACTTCTGGCCCGGCGCCGGCGCCCTGCTCGCCGCCGTCGGGCTGCTGGCGCTGCTCCAGGCGCTCGAGGTCATGGACCTCGACTGGCGGATCGCGCTGGCCGGCGGGATGATCGTGGCCGGCGGGCTCTTCGCCCTGAGCTCCCGCTGGCGCGGGATGGCGGCGCTGGGCTTCCTGACGATGGCGCTGTCGGTCGGCACGGCCGCGGGGCTCGCGGCGTCCGACCTGCCGTGGGGCGGCGGGATCGGCGACCGGGTGGAGCGCCCGGTGCTCGCGGGCGAGCTCGGCGATCGCTATCGCCTGAGCGTCGGCTCCCTCCACGTGGACCTCAGCGGCCTGGCCCTGCGGCCGCGCGAGACACGCCTCAGCACGAGCGTCGCGGTGGGCTCGCTGGAGGTGGACGTGCCCCGTGGTGTGCCGGTCGAGGTGATCGGCCGGGTCGAGGGAGGGCAGCTGCGGATCCTGGGGCAGCAGGACGACGGCGTGAACGTCCGCCGGCGCGTCGTGGACCCCGGCTTCGCGCGCGCCCGGACGCGGCTCGTGCTCGACGCCCGGGTGGGGCTGGGGGACCTCGAGGTCCGCCGGTTCCCCGGGTAGGCGGGGAGGGTGACTAGGCTCCGCCGGCGATGAGCCAACGGGACGCGTCGGCGGAATCGGGGGCGGGCGCCGGGCGCTGGCTCGGCGCCCGCCTTCCCGTGCCGCAGGTGGTCAGGAGCGAGGAGGACCGCGTCGTCGCCGGCGTCTGCGGCGGCATCGCCGGCGCGCTCGGCGTCGACGCCACCCTCGTCCGGCTCGTGTTCGCGATCCTGGCGCTCGCGGGCGGCAGCGGGATCGCGCTCTACCTCGGGGCCTGGCTCCTGATGCGCTCCCCGGAGGAGCCGGACGCGCCCGCGAGCGGCGGCCGGCGCGTGGTGGGACTCGCCCTCACGGTCTTCGGCGCCGTTCTCGCGATCCGCGGGATCGGCCTTCCGGATGCGCTGCTCTGGCCGGCCGCGCTGGCCGCCGCCGGCGTCGTCATCATCTGGCGCAGGGGCGGGTCGCGCTGGCCGCTGTTCGCCGGGATCGGGCTCGCGATCGCGGGCGTGGCGCTCTTCGCCAGCTCGAACCAGCCCTTCTTCGAGGGCCGGTCCCCGTTCGCGCCGGGCGCGGTGGCCATCGTGCTGCTGGCGGTGGTCGGCCCCTGGCTGTGGCGGCTGGCGCGGGAGCGCGACGCCGAGCGCCTCGAGCGCATCCGCACCCAGGAGCGCGAGGAGATGGCGGCGCGGGTCCACGACTCGGTGCTCCAGACGCTGACGCTGATCCAGAAACACGCCGGCGACCCCCGCCGCGTCGGCACGCTGGCCCGCCAGCAGGAGCGCGAGCTGCGCGGCTGGCTGTACGGGGACCCGGCCCGCCGTGCCGGAGACACGCTGGTCGCGGCGGTCGAGCGCGCCGCCGCCGGGGTCGAGGAGCGCCACGGGGTCAGGGTGGAGGTCGTGAGCGCCGGCGACTGCCCGCTCGACCCGGCCCTCGACGCGCTGGTCCTGGCCGCCCGGGAGGCGATGACCAACGCCGCGAAGTTCTCGGGCGCGTCGGAGATCTCCGTCTATGCGGAGACGGGCGAGGAGCGGGTCAGCCTCTTCGTCCGCGACCGCGGGATCGGCTTCGACCGCGGCGCCGTGCCCGCCGACCGGCGCGGGCTGACCGAGTCGATCGAGGGCCGGATGGCCCGGCACGGCGGCGCGGCGACGATCGCGAGCGCCCCGGGCGAGGGCACCGAGGTGGAGCTGACGATGGCGAGGGGCGGCGCGTGAGGACACGGCGGCGAGTCGTCGTCGTCGACGACCACCGGCTCTTCCGGGCGGGAGTCCGCACCGAGCTCGGCGCGTCGGTCGAGGTGGTGGGCGAGGCCGGCTCGGTCGAGGAGGCCGTGCCGCTCATCACGGCGCTCGAGCCGGATGTCGTGCTGCTGGACGTCCACCTGCCGGACGGCGGCGGGGAGGCGGTCATCGGGGCGGTCGCGTCCCAGCGGCCCGGGGTGCGGTTCCTGGCGCTGTCGGTCTCGGACGCCGCGGAGGACGTGATCCGGGTGATCCGGGCCGGCGCCCGCGGCTACGTCACCAAGACGATCTCGGGGGAGGAGCTCACCGACGCCGTGCACCGCGTGGCGGAGGGCGACGCGGTCTTCTCCCCGCGGCTGGCCGGCTTCGTGCTCGACTCCTTCGGCGGCGGGGCCGCGCCGGCCGGCGACGACGAGCTGGATCACCTCACCGCCCGCGAGCGCGAGGTGCTGCAGCTCATCGCGCGCGGCTACCGCTACAAGGAGATCGCGGGCCGGCTGCACCTGTCGGTGAAGACGATCGAGACCCACGTCTCGGCGGTGCTGCGAAAGCTCCAGCTGTCGAACCGCGGCGAGCTCACGAGCTGGGCGGCCAAGCGCCGGCTGATCTAGGGCTGGTACTGCTGGTCGAGCGAGACGACCGGGTTGGGATACCGGCCGCCGACCCGGATCCAGTAGCCGGCCTTCGGCTCGAGCAGCCGCCGGTGCCGGGGGTTTCTGCCCGCGACGAGCTGCGCGAGCTCCGAGACCGTGATCCGCGTGCCGACGGCACTGCTGGTCAGGACCGTGACGCGTGCGCCCGCGGAGACGACGAAGGCGAGGAGCCGGTGCCCCTCGTCGACCACGTAGTAGTCGTTCGGCACCGGCTCGCCCGGGCGGATGGCCCCGTCGTCGGCCGCGGCGCGCTCCGCCGCCACGCCGGTGAGCCACCACGCCGGGTCGAACCGCAGCTCGAAGCGGCCTGCCCTGCGGGTCAGCGACGACACGTGGCCGTAGAGCACGAGCTGGCCGGCCGACGCGATCGGCGGCAGCCGCACGTCGGCGGCCTCGCGATACGTCGGCGACCCGGCCATGGCCGGTGAGGCCGGTGCCGCGAACGCCGGCAGCAGCGCCGCCACGGCCGCCCCGAGGACGAGCGATGCGTTCATGAGGCCCTCCCGAGCGTGAGCGTGTCCATTCTGCGCCCGCACGGCCGACCGCCCGGGAGCCCCTACGGTCCGGCGCCCGTCCCCCAGCTCGCGCGGCGGGGGGAGACCGCGTCGGCGTCCGCGCGCAGGCGGCCCCAGGCCCGGTCCGGCTCGATCCCCAGGCGCTCGCACAGCTCGTTCAGCCGCAGCACCATCCGCGGGTCGGCCAGCCGAAGCCCCACGATCACCCCGTCCGCGAGGACGACGTGCACGCCCTCCTCGCCCTCGACCTGCTCGGTCGTCATGTCGGCGAACGGCTGGACGTTGCGGAGGCTGAAGTAGAGCGGCGGCATCGCGGCGGGGATCATACCGACCTCGCCGCGGTCGGGGTCCAGGGACTGGGAGGCCGGCGCGGACCCCTTGGGGTCACGCGTCGATGTCGACCTCCATGCCCACCGTGACCTGCTCGTAGAGCTTCTCCACGTCCGGGATGTGCATCCGGATGCAGCCGTGGCTCGCCCGCGAGCCGATGGTGTAGTCGGCGGGGGTGCCGTGGATGCCCACCGCCGGCGCGGAGGTCCCGATCCAGCGTGTGCCGAGGGGATTGCCGGGGCCCGGCAATCCCCTGGGCACCCGCTGGATCGGCACCTCCGCGCCGGCGGTGGGCATCCACGGCACCCCCGCCGACTACAC
>JAWVEW010000422.1:0-15574 GCA_033856495.1 Miltoncostaeaceae bacterium
TACACCGTCGGCTGCTCGTTGACCTCACGAGCGCCGCCCGGAGATCGCCGCCCGTCCCATCGTGGGATCCCCGGACCAGGCCACCGATCACGCCCATCGACGCCCGAGGCGGGCGGCCCGTCGGTCGGGCCGATCGCTGCGGCGGCTACCCGATGGCTCTGGCGGCGCCGGCGGGCGCGGCGTGGGTTCGCAACTACCGCGATGGCACGATGACCCATCAGCAGCTGCTGAGATCCATTCGGAGGATGACCCCTGGCGGAGCTCGAGGGCGATTCTCAGCCGGTGGAAGGCGGGACGTAGCGGGGGCCGAAGCTCGCAGCGATCTGCAGCCAGCGCCCGATGCCTGCCTCGCTCTGCGCGTTCATCGCGAGCTCGTGTCCGGATCCATCGAGCGGTACCAACCGCTCGGGGACGAGCGTCCCCTCACCGGGCGCCGGCCCGGGCAGGAGAAAGAGGAAGAAGCCGTTCTGGACGTAGCCGGAGACCACCCGGCCATCGGCGTAGCGGGCCTGGATCCCCCGCACGTCCGGTCCCGCCCGCCCGACGAACTCGAGGCCAGGGACCGCGAATGTGTTCGTTCCAACGCCACAGACCACCAGCGACGAGCCGCCGGCCGGCAGGAGGCTCGGATCGCAGCCGCCGATGCCGAAGCCGGTCCGGCGTGCCCGCGTCGGATCGACCGGCTGCGCGGACAGAAGCTCATGCCCGCCCTGTGTCCGCGTCCGAACGACTCGCCACTCGCCGTAGGGCGTCTTCGCCCGAATCACCTCCCGGATGCCGCCGGGCGCCGGAAGGAGCTGCGCCCGGTCAGGCGCTGGCAGCGAGAGCGCCTGGGTGATGCGCTGCCGCACCGCGGCCGGCGGCTTGCGCAGCGAGATCGCCGCGAGCGCGCCGCCGGCGACCGCCACCGCCGCCGCGATCGCCAGGGGGCCGATGAGCCGCCGCCGCGAGCGCGACGCATGCGCAGCCGGTTGGGAAGCGGCGCGCTCGCTCGAGACAATGGCCGCCCGGAGCTCACTGCCCCAGGCGCTTGCGGCGACGTCGGCGAGACGCTCGGCCGGGGCTGGATCGGTCGCGCGAACGCGCTCGAGCAGCCGGTCGGTGTTCGTCATCGGGCCTCCTTGGCCGCGGCGACCAATGGCGACGGCGGATCCGCGGCGTCCGCCGCTGACTCAGCCGCAAGCGCGGCCGAGAGCCGGCGGCGGGCGCGGTGCAGGCGCAGGCGCACGGCCGGGCGACCCACGCCGAGCACGGCAGCGGCCTCCCGCCGGTCAAGCCCCTCCCAGGCAAGCAGCCGGATGAGCTCCCGCTCATCGTCGGAGAGCACCGACAGCGCCGCGACGAGGCGGGGGTCGATCTGCTCGGGCCCGTGCGCCGGTACCAGGCCCGGCGGCTCGGCGGCCAGGCGCTCCACGAGGGTCGCCTGGCGGCCCGCCGCGCGAGTGCGATTGGCAAGAACACGTCGGGCCACCCCGTAGAGCCAGGGAAGGGCCGCGTCGGGAACCTGGTCGATCCGCCGCCACGCGACGAGGAAGGTCTCAGCCGCGATGTCGTGGGCGGCCTCGGGACCTGTCCGGCGCAGCGCGTAGGCGAACACCTGAGCGAGGTGAGCGCCGTAGAGGCGCTCGAAGCGGCTCTGAAACTCCTGGTCGGCCGGGTTCGTCATCACTCACTTCTGTCCGGCATGGTGGAAAGCGTTTCCAACGAGCCGCCGGCACTGGAAGCGATCGGAGCCGCGCGTCGGACGTACCTACCCCGGCAGCGGGAACCCCTCGCAGGTCGCGGCCTCTGGCGGCAGGGCGCCGGTGAGGAGGAATGCGTCGACGTAGCCGTCGACGCACGCGTTCCCCTGCCCGTAGATGGTGTGCTGGCTCTCGTTCCGGACGACGAGCAGGCGTGCCGAGGGGAACCGGCTCGCCGCGTGGAGTGCGCCCTCGAGCGGCGTGACCGGGTCGTCCTGGTTGTTGACCATCAGCATCGGCGGGAGGCCCCGTCCGTCGATGCGCGGGGCGCCGGTCGCCGGGAACGGCCAGAAGGCGCAGAACCCGTTTCGCACTTCGTGCCACCAGCCGAAGAGCGGGTACTCTCGCCCGAGCCGTTCCGAGTCCTTCTCGTACTGCGCGTACGAGGGTGGCGCGGTGTCGCCGCAGACGATGCTCTCCTGCGCCAGCGGGCCGGCGGCGCCCGCAGTCGGGTCGGGCGACGCCATGCAGACGACGTGCTGCTCGACGTAGCGACGCTCGTCCGGGCTCGCCGAGTCGAGCCGCTCCAGGATCGAGAGCGTGCGCGCGAGCCCGACGAACCCGTCCCCGCCGCGCGGGCCGTTGATGACGCCGGTCCACGTCATCTGCTCGAGCTCCGTCGGCCGGACGGTGCAGGTCGGGCTCAGGACGAGCGGGGAGGCGGCCAGCGCCTCGCGCCGCGCCTCCCAGGTGGCCTCCGCCTGCCGTGCGGTCGCCCCGTAGTGGTAGATCCCGTCGTAGCGGGCCAGCCAGGGCAGGAAGTCGGCCTCGAACTTGCGCTGCACGGCGGCCGGCTGAAGCAGCTGCCAGTCGTACCAGCTGCGGCCGAAGTCGACGACCGAATCGAACACGAAGCGGTCGACCCGCTGCGGGAACTCGCTCGCGTACCAGGCCCCGAGCCAGCTTCCGGCGGAGGTGCCGAAATAGCTGATCTTCGGCTCCGCGAGCAGCGCTCGCAGGAGGTCCATGTCCCGGACCGTCTCATGGGTGTTCATGTAGCGGGCGAGCCCCCGCGCCGGATCGACGCACGCGGCCGCGCCGACCAGCGCTCGCGAGCGCAGGGCGTCGAGGGTCGCGGGCGAGCGCACCCGAAGGTCGCCGGGCAGGTCCGGGCGCTGCGGGTTGCAGGCGATGGAGCCGCTCAGGCCGGTGCCGCGCGGATCCATGCCGACCACGTCGTACACGGCGGCGATGCCGGGCTTGGACAGGTACCAGAGCAGCGGGTAGAAGCGGCCCGGCTGACCGGGACCGCCGGGGTTCGTGAAGAGCGCGCCGCGCCGGTGCGCCGGATCGCGCGCGGGGATGAGCGACACCGCGATCCGCAGGTCGTCCCCGGCCGTCGGCCGGTCCCAATCCACGGGGACCGTCATCATGGCGCAGAGCAGGTCCGGCAGATCCGGGCGGCAGGGCTGCCAGTCGAGCCGCTGCTGCGAGTACGGCGCCGGCGGCCAGCTGGCGTCCGGCGCCGCGGCGGCGGGGACCGCCGCGGCCAGCAGCAACGGGACGAGGGCGGCGAGAAGACGGCAGGCGCTGGATCCGAGCACGAGACGGCCAATCTGGCACGAATCGGACCGTCCGCGCCGTGGTGGTCACGGCTCCGGACTCCGGCGCCCTCCCTCAGCCCCGGGGTCCCACGCTCGGCCTCACCAGCCCGCTGTCGTCGGCGAAGATCACCGCCTGGACCCGGTCGCGCAGGCCCAGCTTGGTGAGGATGCGCGTGACGTGGGTCTTGACCGTGGACTCCTCGATCACCAGGGCGCCGGCGATCTCGACATTGCTGAGGCCGCGGGCGATCGCGCCCAGCACGTCCCGTTCGCGGGCGGTGAGCACGAGGGAGGCGCTCCCGCCGCGAGCGGCCCAGGCGGCGCGTCGGCGGCCGCCATCCGGTCGACGTCGTCGCGCTGGCGTGGCGACCGGCCTCAGCGTCTACGAGCCGCGCCGTCGACATGCGGCTCCGCCCGCCTGACGCACCGGGCCCATACCCCGACATACCTTCCTTCGCGGACGTCCTGCTCCCGGCTACGAGACGGGCGGCGGCGTTCCCTCCGCGCTGGCAGCCAGAGCGGAATCCCAGCCGCACACCGCACAGGCATGCCGGAACGCCGAGCGGGCGAAATCCAGCGCGAGCGCGTGCGGGTCGGGGCCCGATCGGACGTCGTCCCAGTCGAGGATGTACTCGCCCAGCGCCGAATCCCAGCGCGACGCCGGCGGCGAGAGGATCGCGTTCGCGAACCCCTCCTCGGCCGGATGCGCGTAGGCGTAGAACGCCGGCTTGCCATAGCGGGCGTCGCCCGGCCACCAGCCGACCTCGACCTGCTGCGCATCCCCGGCGTTGCGCACGATGAAGTCGTCGGACGGCGGCTCGACCGGCACGCCGGAGAACAGGCTCACCGCGAGGTCGAACGAGCCCCACCAGGCGTTGACCGGCGTCGAGCGTCCGCGGTAGGGGGCTCGAAACGCGGCGAGGACGAGCGCCGCCTGCGTCGCCGCGGCGAAGTAGGAGGCGACCTGGGCGTGGTCGTAGCTCGCATGCTCGTCGTCCTCGTCGAGCGGCACGCTCCAGGGCACCTCCTGCGGCGTCGGGTTGATCGCGACGGCGGTGCCCGCCAGCTCGCTGACCGCCTCCAGCAGACCGCGCGTGACCTCGCCCACCGCCCGGTCGGGCGTGAGCGCGATCCGCCGCACATGCCCGTCGCTGTGCTCCACGACGGCCTCGTGGAGTTGCAGATCCAGCGCGACCACGAGCGATCCCGAGCGATCTGGAGCCGGCAGCGGCAGCGTCTCCCAGCCGCGCGCGCTCAGTCGCAGCGCCGCGTGCTGAAGCTGGGGCTCGGGCGGAGCGAGCACCACCGCCAGCTTGCCAAGGACCTGCGTGTGCGCGTGCAGCGTGTCGCAGGTCGCGCTCCACGACTCGTAGGGCTGCAGGAACGGCCACTCGGAGGACACGGCCGCACGCTACCCCGTGGCGACGCCCTCAGCCAGTCAGGGCACCAGCCGGTAGAAGCGCCAGAAGTCGTGCTCGACCGGCAGCACCTCGACGTCGGCGAAGCCGGCCTCGACCGCGTATCCGCGCAGCGTGTCGGGGCGCATGCAGGTGCCGGTGCCGGCCGAGGGCGAGTCGGCCATCCCGACCGCCAGGCAGTGCAGGATCGACCAGCCGTAGTTGAACCGCTCCAGCTCGTCGCCGGGCGCCGCGAAGCGCTCGGCCACGCGCTCGTCGGCCACCAGCGCCGAGCCGCCCTCCGCCAGCAGCCGGCGAACGGTGGCGAGCGCCTCCACCGGTCGCGCCATGTCGTGGACCGCCTCGAAGATCGTCACCAGGTCGTAGCGGCCGGCGAGCGCCGGGTCCGAGGCGTCCTGGACATGGAAGCTGGCGCGGTCGGCGAGCCCCTCCGCGGCGGCGTTCGCGCGCGCCTCCTCGATCGAGGCGGCGTCGACGTCGAAACCCTCGACGAGCGCGTCGGGATAGGCGCGCGCGATCGCGATGCTGGACCAGCCCGTGCCGCATGCCAGGTCGGCGACGCGAGCGGCCGGCGAGGCGCGCAGCCGCGCGTCCAGCCCGGGCAGGGCCGCCAGCCAGCCGCCCAGCTGGTTCAGGAACATCGGCCGGTTCAGGAACGCGATGCCTTGCCTGGTGTCGGCCCCGTACTCCGAGTAGGGCACCCCACCGCCCTCGCGGTAGGCGCGCAGGAGCGCCGGCAGCGGACCGAGCACCCCCACCGTGAGCTGCGCGAGCGGAGCCATGTAATTGAGGCTGTCGCGGTCGAGCAGGGTCTCGGCGTGGCCCTCCGGCACCCGGTAGCGACGGGCGTCCGGCGCCGCGTCCGGAGCGTCGACCGTGAGCAGGGCGCTCGCCGCCTGCTGCTCCAGCCACTCGCGCACGTAGCGCTCGTGCGCGCCCGCCCGGACGGCGAGCTGCCCCGGGGTCGCCTCCCCCAGCTCCGCGAGCGCCTCATAGAGGCCGAGCCGGTCGCCCAGGTAGATCGAGGCGATCTCCATCGTGGCGATGGACGCGTTGAAGATGCGCTCGGCGAGCGCGGTGCTCGCCGCCGGCGCTGTGGTCGCGGTCATCGGTGCTCCTCGAGTGCGGTCGGCGTGTGCGGCATGAGCAATCGACCGTCCGCGACCGGCCCGGGCTCAGCGTGAACGTGCACCATACGAGAGATGGAGGCCGCCGCACGCCACGAGCTCGCCGCGCTCGCGCCGATGCGGGAGCGGCTGATCACCTGGTGCGGGATCGGCTCCGGCTCCGACGACCCGGGCGGGCTCGAGGCGATGCTGGCGGCGCTCAGCGCCGACTTCGGCCACCTGCCGGGAGTCCTGTCGGAGCCGCCCTGCGGCCCCCGCGCGGCCGCGCTGCGCGTCCGCTGCCGACCGCAGGCGCCGGTGCAGGTGCTGCTCGCCGGCCACTACGACACGGTCTACGGCCCGGGCCACCCGTTCCGCGGCGCCGTCCTCCCGGACCCCCACACACTGGTCGGGCCGGGCGCCCTCGACATGAAGGGCGGGCTCGTCGTCATGCTCGGCGCGCTGGAGGCGCTCGAGGCCGCGCCGGCCTCGGACGGCATCGGGTGGGAGGTGCTGATCACGCCGGACGAGGAGATCGGCTCCCCGCACTCGCGGGCGCTGCTGCGGGAGGCCGCGGCCCGACACGACCTGGCGCTCGTCTTCGAGCCGGCGCAGGCCGGCGGCGCGCTGGTGCGCGGCCGGCTCGGCACGGGCGTCGTGGCGGTGACCGCCCGGGGGCGGGCTGCGCACGCCGGCCGCAACCCCCGCGAGGGGCGCAACGCGATCGTCGCCCTGGCGGAGGTCCTGACCGCCGTGCCCGCGCTGGCGGAGGAGCTGGGCGTGCTGCTGAACGTCGGCAGCGTGGCGGGAGGCGGCCCGACGAACGTGGTGCCGGAGCGCGCGCAGGCCGAGCTCGACCTTCGGGTGCGCCACGCGGACGACGTCGGGCGGACCATCGCGCGCCTCACCGCGACGGCTCGTGAGATCGGCACCCGGCACGAGGTCGCCCTGGACATCGCCGTGGACATGAACCGCCCACCGATGGAGGTCGACGCGCGGGCGGAGCGGCTCTTCGCCGCCTACCGCGACTGCGCGCGGACCCTCGGCGTGGCCGTCGACTGGGCCGACGTGGGCGGCGGCTCGGACGCCAACCTGCTCGCCGCCGCCGGGCTCACCTGCCTCGACGGCATCGGCCCCCGCGGCGGCCTGCCCCACAGCAGCGAGGAGTTCTGCGAGCTGGCGAGCCTGCCCGAGCGGGCGGCGATCGCGGCGCTCCTCCTCCAGCGGCTGGCAACGGGGGCGGTCGCTCCGCCGGGTCGCCCGTGAACCCCCTGGTCGCCGAGGCGCTGCGCGACGACCCCGAGGTCGCCGCCGCCCGCAGCGCGCTCCTCACGGCGCTGGAGCGCCACCAGGCGGCGATCGTGGGCGTCCGCCCGCCCGACCCGGGCCGCGCGACCGCCTACGCGGAGGCCGTCGCCGCGCTCGAGGGCGTGCGGGGCGGGCCGCTGCTCCTTCCCTTCCTCGCCTCCGGGATCGGCCGCGGACCGCTGGTCGAGCTGGCCGACGGCAGCGTCAAGTACGACATGATCAACGGCATCGGCGTCCACCACCTGGGCCACTCGCACGCCGCGCTGGCCGAGGCGGCGATCGACGCGGCGCTGGCGGACACGATCATGCAGGGCAACCTCCAGCAGGACCAGACCGCGGAGGCCTTCTCGACGCTGCTGCTCGGGCTCGCGCGCTCGGGCGGCGCCGACCTCGCCCATTGCTTCATCGCCTCCTCGGGCGTGATGGCGGGCGAGAACGCGCTCAAGATCGCGCTCCAGCACCGCAGCCCCGCGAGCCGCCTGCTGGCGTTCGAGGGCAACTTCGCGGGCCGCACGCTGGCCTTCGCCCAGATCACGGACAAGGCGTCCTACCGGGTCGGCCTGCCGGAGGTGCTGCAGGTGGACTTCATCCCGTTCTTCGACCCCGAGCGGCCCGAGGAGTCCTCCCATCGGGCGCTGGCGGTGCTGCAGGGCCATCTGAGCCGCCACCCCGGCCGCCACGCGGCGATGGTCTTCGAGCTCGTCCTCGGCGAGGGCGGCGTGCACGCGGCGAGCCACGACTTCCACGCTCCGCTGATGCGCGCGTGCCGCGAGGCCGGCGTAGCCGTGCTGGTGGACGAGATCCAGACCTTCGGGCGGACGCCGCATCCCTTCGCCTTCCAGCACTACGGCCTCGACGACCTGGTCGACGTGGTCTGGGTGGGGAAGGCGACCCAGGCCTGCGCCACCCTCTTCCGGCCCGGCTACCGCCCCCGCCCGGGGCTCGTCGCCCAGACCTACACGGCCGGCACGGCGGCGATCCGGGCGGGCATCGTGGTGATGCGCCACCTGCGCGACGGCGGCTACTTCGGCGCGGACGGGCGTATCGCCCGGCTTCACGAGCGCTTCCGGACCGGGCTCGAGGACCTCGCGGCGCGGCACCCGGACCGGCTGCGCGGCCCGTGGGGCATCGGCGCGATGGTGGGCTTCACGCCGCTGGACGGCAGCGCCGCGCGCGTCGGGGCGCTCGTCCGGGACCTCTTCGAGCGCGGCCTCATCTCCTCCACCGCCGGTCACGACCCCACCCGGGTGCGCTTCCTGGTCCCGGTGGGGGCGACCGAGGACGAGCACGTCGCGGACGTGCTCGGCATCGTGGACGCGGCTCTGGCGGCGGCCTG
Source organism: Miltoncostaeaceae bacterium (assembly GCA_033856495.1). Taxonomy (GTDB): domain Bacteria; phylum Actinomycetota; class Thermoleophilia; order Miltoncostaeales; family Miltoncostaeaceae; genus JAWVEW01. The sequence continues at coordinate 8,455 of JAWVEW010000422.1, forward strand.
AGCGGCCGGCTCGTCCTGCGGCCCGCCGGCGAGCACGACCTGCCGGAGCTCCTGGAGCTGGCGGGGGCCGTGACCGGCGGGATCACCACGCTGCCCGCCGACCCCGGCCACCTCCGGGCGTCGGTGGGTGAGTCCCTGCGCGCCTTCGCCCACCCGGTGGCCCGGCCGGGCGGCGAGCGCTACCTGTTCGTGCTCGAGGACCGCGGCACCGGCCGGATCGCCGGCTCCGGCGCCGTGGTGGCGCGTGTCGGGGGCTTCGACCCCTTCTACACCTACGAGATCCGCGACGAGGCGGTGGCCCATCCCCCGCACGGAGTCGACAAGCGCGTCGAGGTGCTGCACCTCAAGCGCGCCCACAAGGGGCCGTCCGAGCTCTGCACCCTGGCGATCGGGCCGCAGTACCGCGGGCGCGGACTCGCGCGGCTGGTCTCGCTGGGGCGCCTGCTCTTCGTCCGCGCCCACCCCGAGCGCTTCGAGCGCCGGATCATCGCCGAGCTCCGCGGCTGGCTCGACGAGGACGGACGCTCCCCCTTCTGGGAATCGGTGGGCCGGCACTTCTTCGACAGCGACTTCAGCCAGGCGGACTTCCTCTCCGGGCTCGGCGACAAGGACTTCATCGAGGACCTGATGCCGCGCCACCCGATCTACGTGCCGCTGCTGCCCGAGGCGGTGCGGGACGTGATCGGCCGCGCCCATCGCGACGCCGAGCCCGCGCGGAGGGTGCTGGAGGGCGAGGGTCTCCGCTTCGCCGGCGAGGTCGACATCTTCGACGCGGGGCCGCTGCTGGGCGGCGAGGTGGCCGACCTGCGCGCGATCCGGGCCTCGCGCGAGGCGCGGGTCGGCATCGTCGTCGAGGAGGAGCCCCCGGAGCCGAGCATGGTCCTCGCCAACGGGCGGCTGGACTTCCGCGCCTGCCTGGGCGCGGTGGCGCCCGCGCCCGACGGCACGGTGGCGATCGGACGGCGGGCGGCGGAGCTGCTCGAGGTCGGCGCCGGCGACCACATCACCTACGTGGCGCCGGCCCCGGAGGGCTGAGCGATCGGCCCGGAGCGCCCACTCCTGATCGACGGCGCCTGGGCGGCGGCCGGCGGGGAGGCCCTCGGCTCGCTCGACCCCGCCACCGGGCGGACCGTCTGGAGCGGCCGGGGCGCCTCCGCAGCCGATGTCGACCGGGCGATGCGCGCGGCGCGCGCCGCGGTCGCGGGCTGGTCGCGGGAGCCGCACGCCGAGCGGGAGCGCGTCCTGCGCGCGTTCGCCGGCGCCCTCGAGGAGGACGCGGGTGGGCTCGCCGCGGCGATCTCGCTGGAGACCGGCAAGCCGCCCTGGGAGGCGCGGGCCGAGGTCCGCAGCATGGTCGCCAAGGTCGAGATCTCGATCCGCGCGCACGCCGACCGCTGCGCCCCGATCCCGGGCGGGCCCGCTGTCACGCGCTTTCGGCCCCACGGGGTGGTGGGCGTGCTGGGACCCTTCAACTACCCCGGCCACCTGGCGAACGGGCACATCGTGCCGGCGCTCCTGGCCGGAAACGCGGTGGTCTTCAAGCCCAGCGAGCAGGCGCCGTCCGTCGCCGACCGGTACGGCGCCGCCTGGCTGGCCGCCGGCCTCCCCGCGGGCGCCTTCAACCTCCTCCAGGGCGGCCGGACGACCGGGGAGGCGCTCGTCGACCACGAGGGGCTCGACGCGCTCTGCCTCACCGGCAGCGCCGCCACCGGGCTGGCCATCCACCGCCGCCTGGCCGGACGGCCCCGGGTGCTGCTGGCGCTCGAGATGGGGGGCAACAACCCGCTGGTCGTGGGCGCGGTCGGCGACGCGCGGGCCGCCGCCTACCACGCCGCCCTGTCCGCGTACGCGACCGCGGGGCAGCGCTGCAGCTGCGCGCGGCGGCTGATCGTCCCCATCGGGCCGGCCGGGGACGCCGTCCTCGAGGAGCTCGCCCGGATGGCGGGCCGGATCCGGGTCGGGCCGCCCGACGCCCAGCCGGAACCCTTCATGGGGCCGGTGATCTCGGCGCGGGTGGCGGAGTCCCTGGTCGCGCTGCAGGAGGGCCTCGAGGCCCGGGGGGCGCGGCCGCTCGTGCGCCTGCGCCACCTGGCGTCCGGCACCGGTCTCGTGTCGCCGGGCCTCCTGGACGTGACGGCGGTCGCCGACCGCGAGGACGAGGAGGTGTTCGGGCCGCTGCTCCAGGCGATCCGGGTCCGGGACCTGGACGCGGCGATCGAGGAGGCGAACCACACGGCCTACGGGCTGGCGGCGGGCCTGCTGAGCGACGATCCGGCCGAGTACGAGCGGTTCGCCGCAGGCGTGCGCGCCGGAGTCGTGAACTGGAACCAGCAGCTCACCGGCGCGAGCAGCGCGGCGGCGTTCGGCGGCGTGGGGTTGAGCGGCAACCACCGCCCGAGCGCCTACCTGGCGGCGGACTACTGCTCCTACGCCGTGGCCTCGATCGAGCTGCCCGAGCTGCGCATGCCGGCCGAGATCGCGCCTGGCTTCGACCTGTGAGCCGCCCGGCCCGCGAGCTCAACCTCGACGGCCTGGTGGGGCCGACCCACAGCTACGGCGGCCTCTCCCCCGGCAACCTGGCCTCGGCGCGCAGCCGGTCGTCGGTCTCGAGCCCCCGCGAGGCGGCGCTCCAGGGGCTCGCCAAGATGCGGCTGCTCGCCGACCTCGGCGTCGCGCAGGCCGTGCTGCCTCCACACCCCCGGCCCGACGTGGACGCCCTGCGGCGCCTCGGGTTCGCCGGGACCGACGCGCGGGTGCTGGCCCGCGCCGCCCGGGAGGCGCCGCAGCTGCTGGTGGCCTGCTCCTCCGCCTCGGCGATGTGGGCGGCGAACGCGGCCACCGTCTCCCCGAGCGCCGACAGCGCGGACGGCCGGGTCCACCTCACGCCGGCCAACCTCGCCAGCACGCTGCACCGCTCCCTGGAGGCCACGACCACCGCGCGGCTCCTGCGGGCGATCTTCCCGGAGGGCGAGCGATTCGCCCACCACCCGCCGCTGCCGGCGCCGCTGGGCGACGAGGGGGCCGCCAACCACCTTCGGCTCTGCGCCGAGCACGGCGGTCCGGGGGTCCAGCTCTTCGTTTCCGGCCGGATGGTCGCGGACGCGGAGGACCCCCGTCCCGGCCCGCGGCGGTTCCCCGCCCGCCAGACCCTCGAGGCGTCGGCCGCGGTCGCGCGCCTGCACCGACTGGCGCCCGCACACGTCGCGTTCGCCCGCCAGTCGCCGTCGGCGATCGACGCCGGCGCCTTCCACAACGACGTGGTCGCGGTGGGCGACCGCGACCTGCTCCTGTACCACGAGGCCGCCTTCCAGGACGAGCGCGCCGTGCTGGCGGAGCTCCGCGGCAAGCTGCGCCGCGTCGCCGGCTGCGAGCTGGTCGCCGTCCGCATCCCGGCCGCCGAGCTGAGCCTGGACGACGCCGTCTGCTCGTACCTCTTCAACAGCCAGCTCGTGACGCTGCCCTCGGGCGAGCGGCTGATCGTCGCCCCCGCGGAGAGCGAGGCGACGCCGGCCGCGGCCGCGGTCCTGGGGCGGCTGGCCTCGGACCCCGCCACGCCGATCGACGGCGTCCGCGTCGTCGACCTCCGCCAGAGCATGCGCAACGGGGGCGGTCCGGCCTGCCTCCGACTGCGCGTGGTGCTGACCGACGAGGAGCTCGCCGGCGTCGCTCCCGGCGTGCTCCTCGACGCGTCACTGCACGAGCGGCTGGCGGCGTGGGTGCGCCGCCACTACCGCGACCGGCTGGCGCCTGCCGATCTCGCCGACCCGCTCCTGCTGGAGGAGGGCCGGCGCGCCCTGGACGAGCTCACCGTCCTCCTGGGCCTCGGGTCGGTCTACGACTACCAGCGCTGACGGAGCCCTCTCTCTGCGCTAGGACGAGGCGGGCGGCACCCCGAACGCGCGGGCGGCCCGCCGCATCGCCTCGGCCACCTGCTCGCTCTCGCGGCGGGTGACGTCGAGCATGCGCTGGGCGGCCTGCACCTGGGCGCGGAGCACTCCCGCGAGGGCGGCCAGCGCCGCCTGGTCGTGCACCTGCCGCTCCCAGTCGTCGATCGCCTTGAGCTGGGCGCCGAGGGCGGTCTCGGCCGTCTGGTAGGGGACCTCCCGGAGCGCGGAAAGGATCGCCTCGAGCTGGGCCTGGGATGGCATCGTCTGGGTACTCATCACGCCTCCTGGCTGCGGTCGGACTCGTACGTCGGACTCGTACAGTAGTCGCGCCCGCCGTTGCCGGACCCGCTTGCCGCGCCCGAGGCGGGCGGCGTCCAGGGCCCGAGCATCCGGATCGCCGACTCGACCGGCAGGGCGATCGGCCCGAGATCGAGCGGCACGAACCTGCCCTCGTCATCCCATGGCCGGCGGCCATCCCACGCGTACCGCCGCGCGCGCATCGCGTCTTCGAGCTCACACCACGACATCGGCATCCCGAGCCTCCCGTCAGCCGCTTCGCGGGAGGGATACCCCGAACGCGCGCCGGTCGGCGACGAGCCCGATCAGCCCCCCGCCGAGCGCAACCGCCTGGCGATCCACGAGGCCCGGGCGGTAGGTCAGGCAGACGACGATCAGAGGTCCGCCCCGCGAGTAGACGATCGCCGCGCTGTGCCGGACAGAGGTCGTCCATCCGTGCTTCTGGGCGGCCGGCACGGAGGGCCCCAGGCGCTGCCGGAAGAGCCCGAGGTTGTCGCCGCCCGGCACGGTCGAGAGCAGCAGGCCCAGCGCCACGCGGGCCTGATGCCGACCGAGGCCGGTGCCGACGCGGGCCCGCCGCCCGCCCACCGCCGCGGCCTGGATGGCGAACAGCGCGCGGGCCAGGTCGCGTGCGGTCGTCACCCGCCACGACGCCGGCGGCGGGTCCTCCACCCGCCCGGGCGGCAGCGCCGGCTGCAGCTCCGACCCGATCAGGTACCCCGCAGGAAAGGTGCTTCCGGCCGCCCCCAGGCGCCGCAGCGCCAGCTGAGCGAGCGCGGCGCCGGCCGCCTCCGAGCCGCCGAGCCGGGGCAGCAGGCGGTTGGTCGCCAGGTTCGAGCTGCGGGTCGCCATCGCCTCGAGGTCGGCGAAGAGCGGCGAGCGCTCGGGAGCCCGGCCGAGGCGCTCCAGGGCCGCGACCAGCAGCCCGATCTTCACGGTCGAGGCGGCCGGGAACCTGGCCTCGGCGTTCCAGCCGGCCGCGCGCCCGCTCGTCAGGTCCTGCGCCCAGAGCGCCGAGCGTCCGGCGAAGCCGCCGGCGAGGGCCCGGAGGCGCGTCTCCAGCCGCGAGTCCACGCGTCTGGCCGGCACGGCTGCGCGCGCCGATCGGGGCAGAAGCCACACGCCGTCGGAGCGGGCGAGGGCGAGGGGCCGCCCGCCCGACGCCGGCAGGAAGCGCAGTTCCAGGTCGTGTCGGCCCGGCGGGAGCGCCAGCCGGGCGCGCACCCGCCGTCGCACGACGGTCAGCCGGGCGACCAGCCGTCCGTCGGCGCGGAGCTCCGCGGTCCGCGCACGAGCCGGGGCCCGGGAGGACAGGTCGCCGAAGGAGGCCTCGCGCGGGCGGGGCGCGTCGATGGCCGCGACCGGGCGCCGCCGGGGCGTCGGAGCCGGTCTGCAGGCTCGCCGCGTCCGCACGATCGCCGCCGCCTCCGCGGGAATCCCGGCCCGCGCCGCCGCCGTGGCGGCCGCGTCGATCTGGTCGACGCCCTCGGCAGCGAGGATCTCGAGCCGGGCGAGGCGCGCCGCGGCCCCGGCCAGCGGTCGACAGGCGCGGCTCACGGGCTCCGCCAGCCCCAGCGCCTCCTGCAGGTCCCGGCCGGCGTCGTACTGCGCCTGCACGGCGCGCCGCTCGCCGCCCGCCGCGCCCGCTCCGGCGGCGACCGCCGCCGCCAGCCGCCCGTCGAGCGCGGCCAGGAGCGCCCGGTCAGACGCCTGCGCGAGTGGCGCCGGGACAGGCAGCGCTGCGATCAGGAGGCCGGCGAGCGCTGACCAACGAGGCGACGGTGTCGCAGGACGCATCTGCCAATCTTCGCCGGTGCCCTCCTGCCGTGACCGGGCGTGCCCTGAGACGGATGAGCGATCGCCCGGCCGATGAACGGGAGGCAGAGCTTCTACGCCGTCTGCGCCGTCGCGACGAGCGCGCCTTCCGTGAGCTCCTGGAGCGGCACGGCGGCCTGGTGCGCGCCTACGCCGCCGGCATCCTGGGCGACCCGCACGAGGCCGAGGACGCCGCCCAGGAGGTCTTCCTGCGCGCCTACCGCCGGCTCGCCGCCTACCGGGGCGATGCCAGCCTCGCCACCTGGCTGCTGCGCATCTGCCGCAACCACTGCCTCGACCGACTGCGCGCACGCGCGCCGGAAACGCTCGAGCTCTCCGACGAGCTGCCCGGCTCCGAGCCGGACGCCACCGTCGCCCACATCGCGGTCCGGGTCGAGCGCGAGCGCTTCGTGACCGCGCTGGCGCGGCTTCCCGAGCCCCTGCAGCAGGCGATCGTGCTGCGGGAGCTGCGCGGCATGGCCTACGACGAGGTCGCGGCGACCCTGGGCATCCCGATCGGAACGGTGCGCTCGCGGCTGAACGCCGCGCGCGCGGAGCTGCGACGCGCCCTGGAGCGATGAGCGAGCCGGCGGCATCGGACCAGCGCTTCGTCGAGCGCGTGATGACGGAGGTCGCCCGCCAGGAGCGCCGGCTGCCCCGCGTCCTCCTCGCGCTCGCCGTCTCCGCGCTCGTGCTGGCGGTGCCGGCGGTGCTCGCGCTGCGGGCTCGGGTCGCCCTCGACGCCGCCCTCGCGCTCTCGCTCGCCAGCGCCCGCGAGCTGGTGCTGGGGATCGGCGGCAGCCCCTTCTTCTGGGTCGGGGCGGGCCTGGCCGCACTGTGGCTGGGCTGGCTCAGCTGGCGGGCGCTGGGCGGTCGCCGATGAGGACGGCGCTGGTGCTCGTCGCCCTGCTGGCGCTGCTCCTGGCCGGGCCGGCGCGCGCGGGCGCAGCCGCCGCAGGCCCGCGCGCGGCCGACGGGCTGGTGGCCGTGGGCGAGGACGTGACCGTCTCGGGGGCCGTCGAGCGGGTGGTCGTGCTGGGGGGCGACGTCACGCTGACATCGGGGGCCCGGGTGCAGGACCAGGTGATCGTGCTCTTCGGGAAGCTGCACCGGGCGCCGGG
>JAWVEW010000423.1:0-4150 GCA_033856495.1 Miltoncostaeaceae bacterium
GCCTGGGTCCGGGCATCGAGTATTCGTCGGAAACCGCAGCGATCGCGGCCGCCGCGTCCACCCTGAGGCGCCTCTACTTCGCGGAGGGGCTGGTGACGCTGCCCGCCATCGCCGCGAAGTGGGCGCCGCTGGGGGTCGCCAACGACCCCACCGACCTCAACCAGCACTGGACTCCCGGGGTGAGCGCCTACTACAGCGCCCTGGGAGGCGACCCCTCGCGTCCGATCCAGCTCGCCACGCAGGACCCGGTGCCCGCCTGCGGGGCCCTGTCGGCCGGGTCGGGGCGGCCGGTGGTCGTGCCCTGGAGCGGTCGGCCGCCGGCCACGGCGGGACCCGGGATGAGCGAGGGGGGGGACCCGGTGACCGGGCTGCCCGCCGCGATCGGCGGCTTCGTGTTCCCGCTCGCGCTCGCGCCCGGCGGCGCGGCCAGGTACGGGGACGATTTCGAGGAGGTGGGCGCCCCCGGCTGCTACGGGCAGGCCTGGCGCTGCGGCACCCGCCTCGCGAGCGCACCGGGAACGGTGGTGGTGGCGGCCGCTGCCGGCGTCCTGCGCTCGCCGAGCGCGGACGAGGGCGCGACGGGGGTGGCCTTCTGGATCGACCGCGGCGACGGCGACCGGCTGGGCTACGGCCCGCTGGCGCGGTACGAGCCCGGAGTCGGACCCGGCGTCGGCGTCCGCCCCGGGCAGCCGCTGGGCGCCGGCCCGGGCGTGCTGGACCTCGTCTGGGAGCGGCGCGGAGCCCGCATCAACCCGTTCCCGCTGCTGCACGCGACCCGGCCCGCGGACGGATAGCGACGGGTGGACGCGCCCGCCCTCCCGCCGGAACTGGTCGAGTTCGTCGCCCTGTACGGAGCGGGGCGCTACTTCGACGCGCACGAGGCGCTCGAGCTGGCGTGGCGGCGCTCGGCGGAGCCCCGGATGCTCTTCTACCAGGGGCTCATCCAGTGGGCCGTGGCCTTCGAGCACCGCCGGCGCGGCAACCCCCGGGGCGCCCGCCTCCAGCTCGCCAAGGCCTGGGCGAAGCTCGGTCCGGCGCCGGCCGGCTACCTGGGACTCGACCTCTCGGCCTGCCGGGAGGCCAGGCCGGCGCTCATGGCGGCGCTCGCCCGCTGGGAGGCGGGCGGCCCGGCTCCGTCCACGCCCGCGCCGCGGATCCATCCCCTCGGCGCGGAGCGGGTGAGGGCCGTCACCCCGTCTGGCTGAGCAGCGCCTCGATCTCCGGGGTGGGAAGCACCTGAGCGCCCAGGCGGCGCTGGTTCTCGAGCGCGCGCTCGTGCACCACGCCGTGCGCCTGCGGGCCGTAGGCCTGGGCGGCGGTGGCGTCGGAGGCGAAGAGCGTCCGGTAGCGGCGCCCGATCGCCTCGTGGGCCGTGGCGGTGCAGCACATCTGGGTCATGAAGCCGGCGATGATCACCGTCTCGCAGCCGCGCTCGCGGAGCAGGCCCTCGAGGGGCGTGCCCATGAACGCGCTCGGCATGCGCTTGTCGATCACGGGCTCGCCCTCGAGCGGCGCCACCTCCGGCCGGATCTCGGCGCGCGGCGAGCCGGCCTTGAACTCCTCGTCGAGCGGATGGTCGGACACGTGGCGCACGTGGATCACGTGCGCGCCGGCCTGCCGCGCGCGCTGCAGCAGCCCGGCCGCCCGCTCCAGCGCCGGCGGCCCGGCGGGCAGCTCGTTGGGCCCCCCGGGCAGGAAGTACTCCTCCTGGAGGTCGACCATGAGGAGCGCGGTGCGCGCGGGGTCGAGCTCGCTCACTTCAGGGTCGCGGCGACGGTGATGTTGACGTTGCCGCGGATGGCGTTCGAGATCGGGCAGCCCTGGTCGCCCTTCTCGGCGGCCTCCTGGAAGCCCGCCTGGTCGAGGCCGGGCACCACGCCGCTGACCTCCAGCCGCGAGTCGGTGACCTTGATGCCCCCGCCCTCCTTCGGGTTGATGGAGACGGTTGCCACGACGTGCAGCCGCTCGGGGGGCGTGCCGGCGCGGGCGAGGCTCGCCGAGAAGGCCATCGCGTAGCAGGAGGCGTGGGCGGCCGCGAGCAGCTCCTCGGGGCTGGTGCGCCCGTCCGCGCTCTCCACGCGCGACGCCCAGGTCACCGGGAAGCTCCCGACCCCGCTGCTCTTCAGCTCCGTCACGCCCGAGCCGCCGATCAGCGGCCCCTCCCAGTTGGTCTCCGCCCGACGATCGGCTTTCACAGTGGTCCTCCCTCGACTGGCCCTGGACGCCGCGGACTCTATCCGCCGCGCGCGGGGAGAGCCGGATACGCTGCGGCCGTCGACCCCGCCGGAAGGGAGCGCGCCGATGAACGCCGTCGTGCTGGAGGAGCCCGGACCGCCCGAGGTGCTGCGGCTGATGAGCGTGCCGGATCCGGTGCCCGGGCCCGGGGACGCCATCGTGGAGCTGCGCGCCTCGGCCCTCAACCGCCGCGACATCTTCGTGCGCAAGGGCATCGCGAAGTCGCCCCTGCCGGTCATCCTGGGCTCCGACGGCGCCGGCGTCGTGCGCGCGCTGGGCCCGGGCGCCTCCGGGGTCGCGGTGGGCGACGAGGTCGTGATCCTGCCCTCGCTGGCGTGGGGCGGCGGCGAGGCCGCGCCCGGTCCGAACTTCCGGATCCTCGGCGCGCCGGACGACGGCACCTACGCGGAGCTGATCCGGATCCCCGCCGAGAACTGCTATCCGAAGCCGGCGCGGCTGTCCTGGCAGCAGGCCGCTGCGCTGCCGCTGGCGGGGCTGACCGCCTGGCGCGCGCTGGTCAGCCGGGCCGGGCTGAGAAGCGGCGAGACGGTGCTCGTGATCGGCATCGGCGGCGGCGTGGCGACGGTGGCCACGATGATCGCAAGGGCAGCGGGCGCGAGGGTGATCGTGACCTCCTCCTCGGACGAGAAGCTGGCCCGAGCTCGCGAGCTCGGCGCCGCGGAGGGCGTCAACTACGCGACGGGCGACTGGGTGGCCGGGGTGAGGGAGCTCACCGGCGGGCGCGGGGTGGACGTCGTGGTGGACTCGGTCGGCTCGACCTGGGCCGACAGCATCGGCTGCCTGCGCCCGGGCGGACGGCTGGTCGTGTTCGGCGGCACCGGCGGAGCGAAGGTGGAGCTCGCGGTCCGGCCGGTGACGCTGGGCCAGGTGTCGATGCTCGGCACCACGATGGGGAGCCCGCGCGACTTCGCCGGCCTGCTCGCCGCCGTGGGGCATCAGGACTGGTCGCCGGTCATCGACAGCGTGCGGCCGCTCGCCGAGGCCGCGGCCGCGCACGCCCGCGAGGAGGCCGGGGAGCAGTTCGGCAAGCTGGTCCTCCAGCCGTAGTGCTGCGCCGGCCAGGGCAGGCGTAGGACTCCGGATCCCCCGGACGGGGCTCAAGTGGGCCCCGGCGGGAACCGATGGGTGCGGCATGATCGCGTCCCGTCGCTCGCCGGCCGGCATCGTGGCGTCGCTGCGCACGGCCGCGCGTGCGCCCGCGCACCGCTGGGCGCCCCTCGTCGCGGCGTCCGCCCTGGTCGCCGCCGCGCTCGCCGTCGGCGTGCTCGTCGGGGGGATCCGCTTCGAGGACTCCTGGGGCGCCGGCATCCTGCTCGCGGCGGCGGCGCTGCTGACCGGCGCGGCGGTCATCACGATGCGGCGGGACCCCCGGCGGACCGGCGCCCGCGCCCCCCGGCCGGTGCCGCCGCCGGGCGTCGAGGCGCTTCGGGTGGCGGCGATCGAGCGCGTCCTGGGAGCGGTCGGCGAGCTGCTGCCCTCCACCCGCGCCCTGGTCGTGCGCTTCCGCGGGGAGGCCATCGAGGCCGTGGCGCTGGCGGACGGCGGCGCCCTGCGGACCGCCGCCGAGCTCGGCGGCGTGACGCCGTCGCCGCTCGCGGAGCTGGTGCGCCGCCACGGGCGGGTGGCGCTGCTGGCGCCGTGCCCGGAGTCCGAGGTGGCGGTGGCCGTGGGCCTCCGCGTCTCGCCCCAGTCGGCCCGCTCGATCGTCTGGATCCCGCTCACCTCGAGCGGGAGCCTGGTCGGCGCGCTCTGCATCACGAGCGACGAGCCGGACGGCCTCTCGGCCGACCAATCCGAAACCTTCCGGGCCGTGGGCGCGATGGTGGGCGCCGCCCTCGACGCCCACGGCGCCCTGGACGCCCCGCCGCCGGACGACGGCATCGACGGGATCACC
>JAWVEW010000424.1:0-3248 GCA_033856495.1 Miltoncostaeaceae bacterium
GGGGCAGGCGCGCGGGTCCCGGCGGTCGCCCGGCTCACCCAGATAGCGGCTCCAGTACCAGGCCATGAGCTCGCGCGTGAGCCGGTAGTCCCGGCCCTCGGTCTCGAACGAGGCGGTCGCGCAGGCGGCGTCGAGCGTCGGGTAGACCAGCAGCTGGAAGGCGAGGCGGGGCCCGCCCCGCCCCTGCAGGCCTGGGCGACCGCGACGGCGAGGTTGCCGCCGGCGCTGTCGCCGGCGACCGCCAGACGGCCCGGCCGGGCGCCGAGGTCATGCGCGCGCTCGGCCGCCCAGGCCGTCGCCGCCAGGCAGTCGTCCAGAGCGGCCGGGAATCGGTGCTCCGGCGCCAGCCGGTAGCCGACGCTCAGCACGGCGGCGCCGGAGGCGAGCGCCAGCGAGCGCGCCATCCGGTCGTGGGTGTCGAGGTCGCCCAGCACCCAGCCGCCGTGGAAGGAGGCGACCAGCGGCAGCGGCCCCCGGCCCGCCGGCCGCACGACGCGCGCCGGGCCTCAGCCAGCGGGAGCTCGTTGGCCGGCCGCCCGCCCGCCAGCCGCTCGAGCAGGGCACGTGCGCGGGGATCGAGCGGCATCGCGGCATTGTCGCTGCCAGGCCCGCCATCGTAGAGTCGGCGGCAAAAACGCGTGAGGAGGTCCTCATGGCGGTCGCGATGCTGATCGACAACCCCAACGTCAACGAGGAGATCTACGAGAAGGTTCGGGCGGCGCTCGGCCTCGACGACGCCCCGGCCGGCGGCATCGTGCACATCGCCGGGCCGAGCCCGAACGGCGGCTGGAGGGTCGTCGAGGTCTGGGAGTCCGAGGAGGACGCCGAGCGGTTCTTCCGGGAGCGCCTCGGCCCCGCGTTCCAGCAGGTCGGGGTCGAGGGGCCGCCCACGCCGCCGCAGTTCTGGCCGGTGCACAACATCATGCAGTGACGCACGGGAGGGTCACGGCCCGAACGCCTCGATCCCCCGCTCCCACGCGGCGTCGAGGTCCGCGTCCTGGGGGAAGCGGCCGTTCAGCTCCAGGATCGTCATGCCGTGCGCGAAGGCCCAGAGCGCGCGCGCCCGGTCGAGGTCGCCGCCGCACGCCCGCGCGAGCGGCGCCGCGGCGCGGGCCTCGACGCCCTCCAGGAGCCGCTCGCGGGCGAGCGGCCGCTCGGTCATGAGGCGGTACACGTGGGGATGCTCGCGGGCGAACCAGCGGTAGGCGCGGGCGAGGGCGGCGAGCGGCTCGCCGCCCTCCGCGAGCGCGGCCTCGAACCGCTCAGCCGACTCCTCGAAGCCGGCGGAGATGATCGCCGCCTCGAGCGCCCCCTTGTCCGGCAGATGCTTGTAGAGCGAGGGCGCCCGGATCCCCAGCCGGTCGGCGACGCGCCGCATCGTGAGCGCCGCCGACCCCTCGGCCTCGAGGATCTCCCGCGCCGCCGCGACGATCTCGCGGGCGCGGGCGCTGAGCTCAGGAGCGCTGGAAGCCATCGGCCCCGCGCCGGCCGTAGCCGACCGCCGGGTCGAGCGCGACGTGCACGCCCCAGGCGAGGCCACCGATGAGGAAGCCGACCGGCAGGACGCCGGCGGCGGCGATGACGACCAGGACGAGCGGACCCCACAGGCGGTGCACGAGGTTGTAGAGGGGCACCGCGCGCGGGTGTAGTTGCCCCCGCGCCAGGCCGCCGCCGGCGCCCGCGAGGAGGGCGAGGTCCGGGCCGATCCCGAAGGCGGCGATCTGCCACAGGCCGGTGCCGTGAGCGACCGCCTCGGCGACGAGCGCCGCCAGCAGCAGGGCGGCCAGCGCGGCGTAGGCGGGCCGGCGAGCCGAACCCCATCGTGCCGCGAGGGTGGTATCCATGGTGCGCTCCCCGAGTGGCTAACAGTGATAGCCATACGCTAGGCGAACAGCGTTAGCCACGTCAAGGCCGTCCCGAACGTTGCTCGCGCCGCCTAGCCCGTGCCGCCGGCCTCCTCCAGCAGGAAGGCGTCCGGCAGCAGGTCGCCCAGGCGCCGCTCCACCAACCCCGCCGGGGACAGGTAGACCACCGCCAGGTCCAGCCCGAACTCCGCGAGGACCTGGCGGCAGGCGCCGCACGGGGCGATCGGCTCCCCGTCGGCCCGTGCGACGGCGATCCGGGTGAACTCGCGCTCGCCGTCGGCCACCGCGCGCGCGAGCGCAGCCCGCTCCGCGCAGAGGGAGAGGCCGTAGGAGGCGGACTCCACGTTCGCGCCCGGATGGCGCGCGCCGCTGCCCGCCTCGATCACCGCGCCGACGCGAAGCCCGCTGTAGGGGGCGTAGGCCCGCTGCGCGGCCTCGCGCGCCCGGGCGTGCAGGTCCGCGGCGGTCAGGGCAGGGCCTGGAAGACGATCAGCGTGACCCCCGTGCCCAGGATGGCTCCGGCCACCACCTCGATGGCCGAGTGGATGCCCGCCTCCACACGGGACTGGGCCACGAGCAGGGCCATCATGAAGGCGAGGGTGGACACCAGGGCGCCGTGGCGGAGCGGCTCGGTGACGAGCGTGATCGCCATCCAACCGGCGAAGGCGGCCGCCGCGTGGCCGGACGGCAGGCCGCCGCGCAGCGGCGTGCCGCGGCCCAGGTAGGCCTTGATCGCGATCGACAGCAGCGTGGTGAGGATCAGCGCGATCACCACGAGGTGGATCGGCGAATGGCGCACGCCGCGCAGCAGGGTGTGCGTTGGCCCTGTGAGGCTGCTGTAGAAGACCAGGTAGGCGACGGCGAGGGCGTTCGCGGTGGCCACCAGCACCGCCCCGGCCGCGACGTCCTTGGCCACCTTGGCGAGCGGGTGATAGCCGGTGACCACGGCGTCGATGGTCGCCTCGACGGCCGTGTTGATCATCTCCGCCATCAGCACCAGGGCGATCGCCCCGACGATGGCCAGCAGCTCCAGCCGGCTGACGTTGAGCACCAGCGCCAGCACCAGCGTGCCCGCGGCCGCCGCGACGTGGAACTGCATGTTCCGCTGCGTGCGCAGCACGTAGACGATGCCCTCGAACGCCCACGTGAACGACCAGCGCAGCGAGCCCTGGGCAGGCAGCCCGTGCCCGCGGTCGTCCTGCGGGGGCGGCGGCTGCGGCTTGGGGGCGGTCGGCGCCGGCGAGCTCATCCCGGCGACGCCTCCGCCACGAGCTCGTCCTGCAGGGCCAGCATCTCCCCGTCGTCGGCCTCGTGGTCGTAGCCGAGCAGGTGCAGCAGCCCGTGCACCGCCAGTGTCGTGAGCGGGTCCTCGGCGGCCTCGGG
>JAWVEW010000425.1:0-3490 GCA_033856495.1 Miltoncostaeaceae bacterium
CGCTCGAGCTGTTGCCGGCGCTGCGCGGGCGCGGCCATCGGGTGGTGCTCGCGAGCTCGGCGAAGGCGGAGGAGGTGGACCACTACCTCGATCTCCTCGGTGCCCGGGAGGTGGTCCACGGCTGGACCACCGCCGCCGACGTGGCGGCGACCAAGCCGGATCCCGACCTCATCCAGGCCGCGCTCGAGCTGGCGGGCGGCGGCGAGGCGGTCGTCATCGGCGACACCGCTCACGACTGCGAGGCGGCCCTGCGGGCCGGGATCCGCCTGATCCTCGGCGTGCTGACGGGCGGGATCTGCGAGGCGGAGCTCACCCGGGCCGGCGCCACCGCGGTCTACGAGTCCGTCGCAGACCTGGGACGGCGGCTCGACGATTCGCCGCTCCGGGGCCGCTGACCCACTCGGCTCAGGGCGGGGGCGGGCGCCAGACCACCTCGCGGCGGAGGTCGCCGGCGAGGCGCGTCCAGCGCACCAGCAGCGGCGCGTGGGCCACCTGCCGCCCCGCCTCGTCGACGGCGAAGGGGCCGAGGAAGGTCTCCGTCCGCAGGGCCCGGGCGGCGTCCCAGAGCGCGTCCGGATCGCTGCCTCCGGCAGCCGCCAGCGCCTGCTGGGCGATCAGCCCGGCGGCGAGCGCCTGCGCCGCCGGGTAATCGGCCCCGCGCCCCAGCGCGACCGGCGGCGCCTGGCCGCCCGCGAGCCACTGCGCAGGCCCGATCCAGCCCTCGACGGCGCCTCCGAGGACCTCGGCGGCGAGGCCCACCCCGCACACGACGAGCGCCACCGCAGCCGGACGTTCGGCCGCCCCTGCGAGCGCGCGGCCGAGGGCGAGATCGTCCTCGATCCGGCCGCAGCCCACGACGCAGGCGGCTCCCGCGGCCAGCGCGCGCTCCGCCGCGGCGCCTGCGTCGGCCTCGGCGAAGACGCCCTCCAGCAGCGGCTCGGCGCCGGCCGCGCGCAGCGACGCGGCCGCGCCGGCGGCCGTCGCGCGCCCGAACCCGCTGTCGGCGCGGAGCACCGCCACGCGGGCGAGCGGCACCTCCTGAGCGGCGAGGACCGCCGCGAGGCCCGTCCAGTAGCGCTCTGCCGGGCCGAGCACGTCGACCAGACGGGCGCCGCGGTCCTCGAGCGCGGCGCCGCCGTGGTTCCAGACCACCGCCGGGGTTCCCTCCAGCGCGCTCGCGACCGCGCGCGTGGGGCCGCTGCCGTAGGGGCCGAGGAGCAGGTCCGCGCGACGGGCGAGGGCCCGATACCGGCGTGCCGTCTCGGCCGGCCGGCTGCGGTCGTCGAGGATCTCGAGCCGGACGCCGCCGGCGCGCGCCCAGGCCGCGAGCCCCGCCGCCGCCTGGCGCCCCGGCCCGGCGTAGCGGCCGGAGAGCGCGAGCGCGGCGGCCGCGCGCGGTCTCACGGCCCCTGCGCGCCCCCGCCCGCCCCCGCCGACACGGCGTCCACCTCCGCGGCGGGAATGGGCGGCGCCTCGGCCAGGGCCGCGGCGAGGCCGCGGCCGATCGCCGCGAGCGCCCACTGCTCCCGCCACCCGGGCTCGAGCACGACCGCCGCCGGGTGGCCGGCGCGCTGGCGCAGCCGCTCCTGCACGAGGCCGGTCTCGTCGAGCGCGCCGGGCGCCAGCGGCCCGTCGGCGGCGGCCGCCTCCTCGCGCACCCGCTGCAGGCCGGCCGCGGCGGGGCCGCGCCAGCGGCCTGGGGCGAGGACTGCGCGCTCCACGACCCGGCCGTCGGCCACGAAGAAGGCCGTCGCCGTGACCGGCGCGGCGCCCGCCTCGAGCAGCACCGCGACGCCGGCGCGCGCCCGCCGCAGCCGGCGGATCGAGGTGAGCGCGCCGAGCAGGGCGGACAGGCGCGCCCGATCCTCGTCGCCGGCCCCGAGCCGGCCATCCGCGCCGGCGCTCACGAGCGCCCCCGCAAGCACCGCGAGCGCCTCGGGGGCGTCGCCCTCCAGCAGGCAGCGCACGTCGGAGACCGCCGCGGCGTAGGCGGCGGCGTCGCCGCCCCGGCAGGGCCCGGCGCACTCGCCGAGGCTCTGCTGCACCAGACGCCCCTGGCGCTCGTCGGAGCAGAGGTTGGCGCAGGCGCGCAGCGGGAAGAGCGCGTGGATCGCCTCCAGCGCCTCGCGGGCGATCCGCTCCGAGCGCACCGGCCCGTAGTAGCGGGCGCCGTCCTCCAGCGGCCGGGCCACGGCGTAGAGCCGCGGGAAGGACTCCTCCGCGGTGAGCTTCAGGTAGCGGTGGCCGGCGGCGCTGACGCCGCGTCGGTTGCAGGGCGGGGACAGCTCGCGCAGCAGGCGCCCCTCCCGCCAGAGCGCCTCGAACTCCGAGCCCAGCACCTCGTGCTCCACGCGCTCGAGGCCCTCGAGCGCCCGGCCGATGAGCCTGCCGTGGCGGCCCTGGGGGCCGAAGTAGGCGCGCACCCGCCGGCGCAGGTTGGCGGCCTTCCCGACGTAGAGCACCCGCTCGTGGCGGTCGCGCATCAGGTAGACGCCGGGCGCGGCCGGGAGCTCCTCGGCGAGCACGAGCTTGTGGGCGTATCGCGCGCCGCCGCTCTGGCCGAACACGACCGCCCGTGCGAGCGACTCGATGCCCCGCTCGGCGAGCATGCCGAGCAGGGTCACGAGGAGCTCGGCGGTGGCCTCGGCGTCCGGCAGCGCCCGGTGGCAGGGACGCGCCTGCGTGCCCGCCCAGTTCGCCAGGGTCGCGAGGTCGTGCCGGCCGGCGCGCCGGCCCAGCAGCCGCTTCGAGAGCACCAGCGTGTCCAGCCAGGGCTGGGTGAAGCGGCGGCCGGCCAGGCGGTGGCGCTCGTAGTTGAGGAAGCGCAGGTCGAAGGGCGCGTTGTGGGCGACCAGCACGTCCTCGCCGCAGAACGCGACGAACCCGTCCAGCGCCTGCTCGATGTCGGGCTTCCCGGCCACCATCGCGTCGTCGATGCCGGTGAGCGCGCTGATGAGCGGCGGGATCGGCCGTCCCGGGTCGACCAGCGTGCTGAAGCGCTCCTCCAGCTCCAGCGCGCGCACGCGCACGGCGCCGATCTCGGTCACCCTGGCGAGCCCCGGCATGCCGCCCGTGGTCTCCAGGTCCACCACGCAGAAGACCGCCTCCGCCAGGGGCAGCGCCTCCCAGCCGGCCGGCGCGAGCCCGACCAGGTCCCGCCCGCGCCAGGCCAGACGCGGGTCGCCGTCGACGATCTCCGCGACCAGCAGCCGCTGCAGCCGCTCCGGGCACTGGCGCATGCGCAGCACCTGCGCCACCACGTGCCCCACCTCCAACGGGCGCCCGCGCCGTTCCAGCAGCGCGCAGAGGCGGTCCCCCAGCGTCGCCCTGCGCCCGGTGCCGGGCGCCGTGGGGGGCAACGGCAGCGGGAGCTGGAGGGGGGCTCGCATTGCCCGCGCGATGCTAGCGCCGGCATCCGACGTCTCCCCTGCTCCTGGCGGGGTGAGCGGTCCGGGCGCCTTCCGGGAGAGCGCCCTCGGGTATCCTGCGC
>JAWVEW010000426.1:0-2515 GCA_033856495.1 Miltoncostaeaceae bacterium
CGGGAGACGCTGCTCGCGAGCCGCCTCGACGACTTCACGCCCCCGAGCAGGCGGCGCGACCTCGACCAGCTCTGGGAGGCGTTCCTCACCCGAGGGTCGTTGGAGGGGGTGTTCCCGCTGTTGCTCCCGAACGGGCTTCAGCGAACCGTCCTCTTCCGGGCGACGGCGAACGTCACCCCCGGCCGGCACCTGAGCACCCTGCAAGCTGTCCGCCCCGACAACCAACCCGCGCAACTCGGAGTGCACGCGGTGGCACCGGAAACCCAGCTCACGTTCCGGGAACGCGAGCTCCTCACCCTCATCGCGCGTGGCGGCAACGTCAAGGAGATCGCGGAGCAGGTGTCGCTCTCGCCAGAGACCGTGCGCACCCACGTGCGCAATGTGATGAGGAAGCTGGAGGCACGTTCCCGGCCGCACGCGATCGCGCTCGCGATGCAGCAGCGGCAGATCGATCCGTAGCGTCGGATCCCGGCGCTGCGTTGACGTAGACTCGCGCCGGTGGGGCGGCGGACGAGAGGGTTCCTGGGGGTCGTGGTGGTCGCTTCGGCCGCCTCGCTGGTGCCTGCCGCCAACTCAGCGGCCGACTGGCTCACCTACGGCTACTCGGTCAGCCGGTCCGGGCTCAACCCGTCTGAAAAGACGTTGACCACCGGCAACGTCCGGTCGCTGAAGCAGCGCTGGTCCGCTCGCGTCGGCGGCCGGATCGACGCCCAGCCGGTCGTGGCGACGGGGGTGCAAGTCGGGCCGGGCCGCACGCCCACCCGCGTCGTGTACATCGGCGACGAGAACGGGCATTTCGTGGCTGTGAACGCCGCGAACGGCCGCGTCATATGGCGGCGGAAGCTGGGCGCTGTGCGCACGAGTTGCTCTGACCTGCCGAGCTACGGGATCACAGGAACGCCGCAGATAAGCCGCTCCCGGCACAGCATCTTCGTGGTGTCGAAGGGCAAGGCATCCGAGCTCGACCTGGCGACGGGAAGAACGAAGCACAAGTGGGTGATCACCAAGGATCCGAAGCACAATCACAACTGGAGCGCTCTCACCGTCTCGCACGGGATCCTCTACGTCGCGCTCGCGGGCATCTGCGACACCGAGCCCTACCGGGGCCAGCTTGTTGCGACCAGGATCAAGACCCGCAAGCGCGTTGCCCGGTGGTACGTCACCGGTTCCAAGGGGCCGTTCGGCGGCGGGATCTGGAGCTTCGGCGGCGTCTCGGCCGACTCGGGCGGCAACATCTACGTCGCCACGGGGGACGCCGCCGGTCCAAAGCAGCATTCCCACTACGCGGAGCATGTAGTTCGCCTCACGTCACACCTGAAGGTGCGTTCGAGCAACTACCCGGGAGTCTCCGGCCGCGATGCTGACTTCGGCGCGACTCCCTTGCTCTACCACGCTCCGGGTTGCCCGTCGCAGCTTGCCGTCGGCAACAAGTTCGGATCGTTCTTCGTCTACAACCGGAGCCGAATCGGGCGCGGGCCCGTGCAGCGGATCCGGCTGGGGGGATCGATCGACGGGCAGCGTGCCCTCGTCGGCACCGCCGCCTACTGGCCAGGGCGACGAATGCTGTACGTCTCGAACCCCAGGCCCCGTGGGAAATACAGGCCGGGCATCGTGGCCTTCCGGGTGACCTCGAAGTGCCGCCTCGCGACGGCCTGGAACAACAGGGGCCCCTGGAACCTCACCTCGAGCCCGACCGTTGCGAACGGAGTCGTCTACTACGGAACGGGCCTTCACCACAAGGTGGTCGCGTTGAACGCGCGCACCGGGAAGCGCCTCAAGTCCCTCAACGTCGGCGGCGCGATCTTCGGCGCCCCATCCGTGATCGGCGGCGTCGTCTACGCAGGAGCATGGGACGGCCGGCTGCACGCGTTCAGAGTTCCCGCGGCGCCGTAGCCGCGCCGGACCGCGGGCGGCGCTCTTGCTTCAGGCGGCCGGAGGTGAGCCGAGCGCGATCGAGAGCTCGTCGAGCGCCTGGTTCTCGGCGTCGCTGATCTGCTTGCCGCCTATGCCGAGGAAGCCGCCCTCCTTGTGCGCGCCGGCCACGGCCTGCGCCACAGTCATGACGAACCTCTTGTAGGCGTCCGCTTCCTCGGGTGTCGCCTTCGCCTCGAGGATCCCGATCGCCTCGCGCACCCGCTGCGTCGCGACCCCGGCGATGTTCCCGCCCGCCTCGCGAACCTGGCTCGGATCGATCGACGGCGGCGCCTTGACCAACTCGTCGAGCAACTCGCTCCTCTCGTGGCTGGCGCGCGCCTCCTGGTAGGCGCGGCCCAACGCCAGGCTCTCGCGCAGCGTGCCGCCACGGTCAGCGGCGATCACCCGCATGCCTGCGTACACCGGGCCCTCTGCGACCGTGGACCACTCCTCGGCGTTGAATTCGGCTTTCCTCGTCATGGTGCTCCTCCGGTCGTGTCGTCGGTAGCGGCGGCGACCTGCGACCACGCGTCGTAGCCACCGCTTCGCTCCCAGATCGAGGTGAGCAGGTGCTCCAGCTGCTCGCGCTCGGCGGCCTCGA
>JAWVEW010000427.1:0-13344 GCA_033856495.1 Miltoncostaeaceae bacterium
GGGATCCTCGCTCACCTCGACCCGGCCGTCGACGCGGACGAAGGCGTAGGGCGGAGACTCGTCGTCGACGCAGAGCGAGCAGCGCGGGTCACGGCGCAGCGCGCGCCCCTTGACCGTGTCGGCGCCCGTCGTGAAGACAACCGACCCGTTGTCGTCAAGGCAGAACCAGATCGGCGTCACGAGCGGGCTGCCGTCGCGCCGCACCACCGCCAGCTTGCCCGTCCGGGTCGCCTCGGAGAGGAACCGCCGCGCCTCCTCGTCGGTCATCCTCCGCATCTCGCCGTCTCCCGAGGGGGCCGGAGCCGTTCGCGCCCGAGCCTACCGGTCGCTTCCGGTCGAGCGGTCCGGCTCGGCCGGCGAGCGCGGGACCGATCAGTTACGCGTCGGTCCGGAGTCTCATCCCCTGAGGCGACGAACACGACTGCGACCAGCGGGCCGTGTTCAGATGGCGGCGCCCATCCGACCGACGCGGAGGCTGAGTCGTGGACTTCAAGCTCGAGCTGGTGATCCTTCCCGTCTCGGACGTGGATCGCGCCAAGGCGTTCTACACGGGGAAGGCGGGCTTCAGGCTGGACGTTGACCACCGCGCCGGCGACGCGTTCCGCGTGGTCCAGATGACGCCGCCGGGGTCGGCATGCTCGATCACCATCGGGACCGGGATCACGGACGCGGCGCCGGGGTCGGTCAGGTCCCTGCACCTGGTCGTCTCCGACATCGAGGCCGCGCGGGCCGAGCTCGTGGGGCGCGGTATGGACTGCAGCGAGGTCCGGCACTTCGACCCCGCGACCCGCGGGTGGGCGCCGGGGCCGGATCCCGAGGGTCGGGACTATGGCTCGTTCGTCTTCTTCAGCGACCCCGACGGCAACACCTGGGCCGTTCAGCAGGGCCCGCGGGGCGAGCCCGGGCCATGACGGCGGGGCCTCCCCGGACGGGCACTCAGCTCCTCGCCAGCGCCCTCAGCGTCGCCACGACACCGCTCGAGCGCGGCTTGGCGACGAACACGCCCGTACCGTAGGCGCTCGCCCTGACGGAGGTGCTCGCGGCGACCGTGCCGGGGATGCGGCCGCGCAGGCCGCGCACGAGCCGGCCGGCGTCGATCGCGGCGTTGACCGTCACGTTCATGCTCACGAGCTGCCCGCCGACCACGGCCACGGAGATGTCCACCCGGTTCACCCTCGCCTTCGCGGTGGCGGCGGCCGAACGTGCCTGGGCGGCCGCCTTGCCCGTGCGGGTGAGCGCGGCGGCAAGGTACCGCCGCAGGCCGGCCGGCGTGAGCCGGGCCTGGTACCGGCGCGAGAGCACGCCGTCGACGCGCGCGGTGCCGAGGCTTCGCAGCCCGCCGAGGCTTCCCGGTACCGCGGTCGGCGCCTGGCCGAGCCCGGCCGGAGGCAGCCACGGCAGCAGGCCGAGCAGCGACCCGGCGGCGCGCCGGAACGTCCTGCCGTTCTTCGAGACGTAGGTGGGGCCGTCGTAGGTGAGGACGGTGACCTGACCCGAGAGGCCGGGCAGCCGGGCGCTGGTCAGGGCGCGTCTGCCCTGCGCGACGGCGGCCTTGCCGCGATGGCGCACGGTGGACGGGCGCGGCGCGCGGCGCGCCAGCGCGCTCGGGACCTTGCCCAGCCTCAGGGCGGCGCGCACGTCGAAGGTCTCCGAGTGCGCTTGCCCGGCGATGCTGCGGAAGGCGCCGAGGATCGCGGCGGCGGGCGTCGGCGTCCCCGGCACGGTGGTGGTCGGCGGGGGGCCGGTGGGCGTCGTCGTCGTCTGCTGCGGCGGGAGGGGCCCGACGACGGCCGCCGGCGACTGGAGGGACTGGTTGCGCGCCGCGTCGAAGGCGTCGACCGTGTAGCGGTAGGAGCCGGTGGGGGCCGCCGTCGCGTCCGTGTACCGGTTGGTGGTCACCTCGCCGAGGGCCACGCCGTCGCGGTAGACCGTGTACCCGGTGACCCCGGTGTTGTCCGAGGCGGGGTTCCAGCCGAGCGTGAAGCCGCCGGCGCCCGGCGCGGACGCGAGGCCGGTCGGCGGGTTGGGGGGCACCGTGTCGGCGCCGCCCGTGAAGGTCGCGACCGCGGCCGTCGGGCCGGCGCCCTGGGTGATCTTGATCCGCAACGCCCCGCTCGCGTCGGCCAGCCAGGCGCGCGCCGACGCATCGTAGTCGGCCACCGTGCCGGCCCGTGGGACCGAGGCCCCTCCGACGGTGAGGCGCGCCGGCGTGCCGCCGCCGGTCGTCCCCACGATCTCGAGCAGCGACCCGGCCGGGTTCTCGAGAGCGAGCGTCAGGGCGCGGGCGGGGCCGGTCCAGGTGACGCCGGTGATGCCCTTGGTCGTGGTCCTCGTGTAGCCCGTCCCACCGGGCGTCGAGACGCCGTCGACGCGGACGCTCATTCCGGCCGGGAGGTCCGGGACGTCGACCCACATGATGGGCTCGGTCATGGCGATCTTGCTCTCGGCCGGGGTCGGGCCCCGAACCTCCGCGCGAACGTAGGTCATCGCTCCCGCCAGCGAGACCGACCTGTTGGCCGTCTCGAACGACGAGCCCTGGGGTGAGTCGACGGCGAACTCGGCGCCGCCGTTGGTGACCCAGACGATCTTGGATCCCGGGGCGAGACCGCCCGTGACGGCCAGATGGACGGGGGCGGCGGCCTGCAGCGGCGAGATGAAGATCGGGTAGCGCGCCGGGAACGCGTCCAGCGAGAAGGCGTCAGTGTTGAGGACGAGGCGCCCGGTGAAATCCTGCAGCCCCATGTAGAGGCGCCCCTCGTACACGGAGCGCATCACGTCGTCGAGGCCGATCGAGGGCGCCTGGATGTAGTTCGCCTCACTCGCGCCGCTCCAGGTCCCCACGTGGTTGTCCGTCCCCCAGCTGCCGATGAGCTGGACGCCCTTGGTGAGGATCTCGTCCCAGTCGCGGATCATGTTGTTCAGGTCCATGACCTCCATCAGGTCCGCGCCGAAGGCGTCGTTGTCGACCACCACCTGGTCCGGGGAGACGCCTCCAGCCACGCCCGGGTGGTTCAGCTGGGCGGGGTAGCCGGTCGCCTGCGTGGCTGCGATGGCGTCGGTGCCCGACTGCAGCGTCTGGCTCGCGTCCGTGGTCGCGTAGTTGAAGCGCTGGGTGTGGTTCCCGACCCCGATCTCGACGGACGGATACATCTTGAACGTCGGCGTGTCGTACAACGAGACGAGGCTGTTGCGATAGGCGAACTCCACGGCCGCCGGCACCGGCGCCGTCGCGTCGAGCGTGTACTTGTCGAAATAGCCTTCCGCGCTCCCCGACGCGCCCACCTGCAGGTCGAGGAACCCGTTGATGTCCAACGGCCGGTCCGCCGCCGGGATGGACGCGAGCGCGGTGTTGAGGGTGATCGTGCACGTGTTCCAGGCGCTCGAGCTGAACGTCGGGCTCGTGCAGGTCGAGCCCGACCCGGCGGCGCCGAGCGCGAAGGTGAAGACCGGCGTCGCTCCGTACAGGGACGCCGGCGGCGGATTCTTGTAGTACCACACGAAGACGTAGCTCTTGCCGGGGGAGACGACGCCCGCCGCGGTCGTGTAGCCGGCGGGGGGCCCGACCGTCGGGTCGCCGCCGATCGAGGCGGAGACGTACATCCCCCCGCTCGACGAGACGGTCTTCGGGCTGATCGAGAACTTCAGGACCGCATTGCCCGAGCGCAGGTTCGGCCCCCGCCTGCTCGTGACGTACGCGAGCCCGCCGGCCACGCTGGCGACGCGGACGACGTTGGGGCTCAGCGCCGGCTGGGCCAGCGGAGCAGGCGGCGTGGGGACCAGCGCCGGCAGCGAGGCGGGATCGCTGGGGATGTTGCGGGGCGTCCAGCGGTTGAAGAGCTCGTCGAGCACCAGGTGGTTGGCCGTCTGGGCGGAGATCGGGAACTCGCTGCCGCGGCCGTGGTCGGTCACGAAGAGGACGTTGTAGCCGCGGTTCTTGGCGCCCTGGCTGATGATCCCGAGGTCGGGATCGCCGTCGGCGCTGACGACCGAATGGACGTGGAGGTCGGACTTGAACCAGCCCCAGCCGGCCCCCGCCGCGGCGGCGCTGCCGACCCCGCCCACCAGCGCGGCGGCCCCGAAGGCAGCGCCGAGCACGCCGGCGAGAGCGAGGACCAGCGCGGCGAGCCGGTCGCGGGTCGTCCCAGCCCCGAGCCGGGCGCCGAACCATCGGCGCAGGCGCCCGCCCGCCGCTGCGCGGGCGTGCCGCTGCCGCCGTCGCATGAGGCTCGGACCCACGCCGGCTCCTTCCGGTTCCACGTGTTGGCGAGCCCCGCGATGACCCGTCGCTCGACCCTGCGGGCCCATGCTCACAACTCAGGCGGCCCGTGTCACCGCCTGGGAGGGTACAGGCGGTTCGGCCGGGTGGAGGGGATCCCGGGTCCGCGGGCGCTCCGCGTCCCGCTCTCGCGCGCCTCGACCATCGCTTCCATCTCCCGGCGGGCCGCCAGGGCGCCGTCCTCGGCGACGATGTCGAGGTCGTCCCAGCGGACCGTCGCGCCGGCGGCGACCGGGCGGGCGAGGCGGGCGCCGTGGGCCAGCCCGATGGGCAGGGCGCGCTCGGCCAGGGAGGCCGCCGCCGGCGCGAGCGCGCCCCGGACCGTGAACCCGCCCTCGCCGTCCAGGCGGTCGCCTGCGGCCAGATCGCGCTTGGCGACGGCGACCACGTCGGCGCGAAACCCGCGCGGAGTCCCCGTCGGCTCGCCGAGGAGCCCGGCCGAGAGCACGCTGATGCTCGTCTCGAGGCCGATCAGGTGGTAGGGCCGGTAGAGCGCCCCGTGAGCGCCGCTGGCGCTCGTCTGCACGCCGTAGTCCACCAGGCAGCGCGCCGCGTGGCCGCTCCCCGCGGCGAAGGTGACGTAGACGCCCCAGCGAAGGTCGTCCGGGACCGCGCTGCCGTCGCGCTCCAGGCTGGAGACGACCTCCACGGTCCCGCCGCGGCTCAGGACGCCGCCGTCCTCGCGGGGGACGCAGACCTGAGCCAGGCGGCCAGCGCCGCAGGGCGGGAAGCGCAACCCCTCGGCCTGCGGCTCGAGCCCGGTCGCGTTGGCGATGGCCGCCATCTCGATGGCCGACTTCGTCCCGTCGAGGAACGAGGTGAACATGCGGGCGTTGAAGCCGCCGGCGCTCACCCGCTCGGGCGACAGCCCGTAGTGGCGCCACACCGTCTCGGGGGTGGCCTCGTGGTAGGAGGGCAGGTACTTCGTGCCCTTGCCGGCGCAGGCCACCTCGAAGCCCGCGGCCCGCGCCCAGTCGACCAGGTCGCAGACCAGCGCCGGCTGGTCGCCGTACGCGAGGCTGTAGACGAGCCCGGCGGCGCGCGCCCGTTGCGCGAGCAGCGGACCGGCGAGGGCGTCGGCCTCCACGTTCACCATCACCACGTGTCGTCCGAGGCGGATCGCCTCCAGGGCGTGCGCGATGCCCGCCGCCGGGGCGCCGGTCGCCTCCACCACCACCTCCAGGGCCGGCGTCGCGATCAGCGCCCCTGCGTCGTCGGTGACCGGCACCGCCCCGTCCGGCGCTCCCACCCGGGCCAGCGCGGCGCGCGCCCGGTCCGGGTCGAGGTCGGCGACGCCGGCGACGACCAGTCCGGGCAGGCGCAGGGCCTGGCCCAGCAGCATCGTCCCGAAGGTCCCGGCTCCGATGAGCCCCATCCGCAGGGGGCGGCCCGCCAGCCGCCGCTCCTCCAGGACCTCGAGCATCCGCCCCCGCACCCGCGCAACCTCCCGGCAATGAACTCGCGACGGTGGCATCATGGCGCGCCGGCCCATGGTGACGAAAGCAGGGTGAGGATCGATGAAGGTGCGGCAGATCGAGGTGCGTCCGAGCATCCCCACGGAGCTCCGACACCTGGAGGAGCTCGCGCGCAACCTCTGGCATTCGTGGAACTGGGACGCCATCGAGCTCTTCGTGCGTCTGAACCCGGCGCGCTGGGTCCGCTCGGGCCAGAACCCGCTGGCGATGCTCGGCGATCTGACCCCCGCCGAGCTGGCGCGGGCGGCCCGCGACGAGAGCTACCTGGCCGCCGTGGAGCGGGTGCACAGGGAGATGCTCGAGCAGCTGGGCGCGCGCGGCTGGTACGGCGACGCCCACGCCCAGGACGCGGACATGCTCGTCGCCTACTTCTGCGCCGAGTTCGGCATCGACAGCTACGTGCCCATCTACTCGGGCGGCCTCGGCGTCCTGGCCGGCGACCACCTGAAGTCCGCCTCCGACCTCGCCGTCCCGGTGGTCGGCGTGGGGCTGCTCTACCAGCAGGGCTACTTCCGCCAGGTGCTCACGACCGACGGCTTCCAGCAGGAGCGCTATCCGGAGAACGACTGGTTCAACCTGCCGGTGCGCCTGGAGCGCGGTGCCGACGGGACGCCGGCGATGGTCTCGGTCGACATGGCGGGGGAGACCGTCCACGCCCGCATCTGGCGGATCGACGTCGGCCGGGTGCCGGTCCTGCTGCTGGACAGCAACGTCGAGGAGAACTCGGCCGACGCCCGCCGGATCACCGCAGCCCTCTACGCCGGCGACCGCGAGGTGCGGATCCGCCAGGAGCTGCTCTTGGGCGTGGGCGGGATCCGGGCCCTCGAGGCGGTTGGGATGCGCCCCACCGTCTACCACATGAACGAGGGCCACTCCGCCTTCCTGACCCTGGAGCGGATCCGGGTGCTGATGAAGGAGGCCGGCCTCTCCTTCCACGAGGCGCGCGAGGTCTCGCTGGCCTCCAGCGTCTTCACCACCCACACCCCCGTCCCCGCGGGCAACGAGGTCTTCGAGCAGCCCCTGGCCCAGCGCTACCTGGAGCCGCTGACCGAGGAGCTCGGAATCTCCTGGGGCGAGGTCCTGGCGCTGGCCCAGCCGCCGGGCGAGCCCGACGCGCCGTTCGGCATGACGCCCTACGCCCTGCGCAGCGCCGCCGTCTCGAACGGGGTCAGCGCCCTCCACGCGGAGGTTTCGCGCTCGATGTGGAGGGGCCTCTGGCCCGGTCTGCCGGACGTCGAGATGCCGATCGCGGCGATCACCAACGGCGTCCACACGCGCAGCTGGCTGAGCCACGAGATGGAGGAGCTCCTGGTGCGCTACCTCGGTCTGGGGCTGCTGCGGCAGCCGGGCGACCACTCGGTCTGGGGGCGGATCGCCTCGATCCCGCCCGGCGAGCTCTGGAGGGTGCACGAGGCGCGCCGCGAGCGGCTCGTCTTCTTCGCGCGCCAGCGCCTGCTGGACCGGCTGCGCCGGCTGGGGGCCGGCTCGGCCGCCCTGCGGGAGACCGAGGAGGTGCTCGACCCCAAGCTGCTGACGATCGGCTTCGCGCGCCGGTTCGCCACCTACAAGCGGGCCGCGCTGGTCTTCTCGCGGCCGGAGCGGCTGATGGCGCTGCTGACGGACCCCGAGCGGCCCGTCCAGCTGCTGATCGCCGGCAAGGCGCACCCCGCCGACAGCGAGGGCAAGGAGGTCATCCGCTCGCTCATCCGGTTCATCCAGGAGCACGACGTCGGCCACCGCGTGGTCTTCCTCGAGGACTACGACATGAACGTGGCCCGCTACCTGGTGCAGGGCGTCGACGTCTGGCTCAACACGCCGCGGAAGCCCTACGAGGCGTCCGGGACCAGCGGCATGAAGGCCGCCGCCAACGGCGCCCTCAACCTCTCCGTGCTCGACGGCTGGTGGGACGAGGGCTACGAGCCGGAGGTGGGTTGGGCGGTCGGACGGGAGCCCCACGCGGACGATGACGAGGGCGACCGCCTCGACGCGGAGGAGCTCTACGCCCTCCTCGAGCAGGAGATCGTGCCGCTGTTCTACGAGCGCGACCGCTCGGGGCTGCCGCGCGAGTGGATCGGGATGATGAAGAGCTCGATGGCGCGCATCGGCGCGCGCTTCAACACCCACCGGATGGTCCAGGAGTACGCCGAGCGCTCGTACCTGCCCGCGCACCGCGCCGGCCTGACGATGGCGGCCTACGACTACGCCGACGCCCGGCGCGCCTCAGCCTGGCGGGCGCGCGTGATCTCGGCCTGGCCGTCGGTGAAGGTCGAGAGCGTCGACGGGGCGGACGGGGATTCCGGCCTGCGCGTCGGCGAGTGGGTGCGGGTGGAGATCAGGGGCCGGCTCGGTGGGCTGTCCGCGGACGACGTGGTGGCGGAGGTCCGCTTCGGGCCGCTGGACGCCGACCGCCAGATCGGCGAGGGCGCCACCGTCCCGGCCAGCCACGTGGGCCGCGAGGGCGCCGAGGACGTGTTCGTCGCCGAGCTCCCGCTCTCGCGCAGCGGCCGCCTGGGCTACGCGGTGCGGCTCGTCGCCCGCCACCCGGACCTGCCCGGCGCGATCGCCCCGGTGCCCGTGGCCTGGGAGTGACCCGGGGACCCGCGGGCGAAGCCCTGGCGGCGCTGGCCGCCCGGGCGAGCTGCTCGGCGATCTGCGACGCGATGATGCGCCGCCACGCGCACCGGGCCCATGTGGTGGGGCTGGTGAGCCCCTGCCCGGAGCGGGCGCTGCTCGGTCCGGCGGTCACGATGCGCTTCCTCCCGCTGCGGCGGGACCGCCTGGAGCCGGCCCGCCACGACTTCGAGCCGCTCCTGCTGGAGGCGGTCGGCGACGAGCCCGAGGGGCGGGTCCTGGTCGTCTCCAGCGGCGGTTACCCGGAGGCGGCGCTGGCCGGCGGGCGGAAGCTTTCGCGCCTTCGCAATCTGGGGCTCGCGGGGATCCTGGCCGACGGCCGGCTGCGCGACTTCGCCGAGGTGGCGGAGCTGGGAATCGCGGCCTGGTGCCGCGGCGAGACGGTGCGCCAGGGCGGGGACGTACTGATGCCGTTCGAGGTCAACGTCCCAGTCGCGCTCGACGGGGTGACCGTGTTCCCGGGGGACTGGGTGTACGCGGACGCGGCCGGCGCGGTGGTGATGCCGGCCGCCGACGCGACGGCCCTGCTCGAGGAGGCGGTCAGGATCGACGAGCGCGACGCGGCGACGGTCGCGCGCGTCCGCGCCGAGGACCGCGCCCGGCTCGCCGCCCGGGACGCCGCGGCAGGCGGCTGACCGCCGCCGGGTGTGTCAGGCGTCGAACCCCGCCTCCGGGGTAGGGAGGAGGCCGGGGGAGCGCACGTCCCAGGCCGAGGTGCAAGGGACGACCGGGACGGGCACGCCGGGCGACGGGACGCCGCGGAGGCCCACAGGACGCCGGTGGGGACCCGCCCCGCCGGGTGAGGGTGGCGGCGCCCCGGCCGTGAGATCATCGGCCGATGGCCGAGGCGCCGGAGCGGGTCCGCATCGACAAGTGGCTCTGGGCGGCCCGCTTCGTCAAGACGCGGGCGCTCGCGGTCGAGGCGATCCAGGGCGGCAGGGTCGAGGTGAACGGCGCGCGCGCGAAGCCTGGCAAGGAGGTCCGCGCCGGCGATCGCGTGGAGATCTCGTTCGGCCCGACGCGCTGGAGCGTGGTGGTGCTGGTCGCCGGGGACCGGCGCGGGCCGGCGAGCCAGGCGGCGCTGCTCTACGAGGAGACCGCCGAGAGCCGCGAGCGTCGCGAGCAGCTGGCGGCCGAGCGCCGCTTCGCCGGGGCGCTGGGCGCGGACCTCGGCGCGCGCCCCACCAAGCGCGACCGGCGCCGCATCGAGGCCCTGCGCTCCTTCATGCGCAACCGACCCGATTGAACAGTCAGCCGGCCGCGGCGATGGCCTCCGCGCCCTCGGCCCTGAGCTCCTCGTCGTAGGGCACGGTCTCGCGCCGCAGCGTGCCGTCGGCCTCCACCGAGTACACGCCCATGCGGCTGAGCGGGGGCGAGTAGACGTGGATCGAGACCGCAGGCTCCCCCCCGGCGTGGCGCATCCGGTGCACGTGCGCCGCGTCGAAGGCGATCGCCTCGCCGCTGCGGATCACCCGCGCCCGCGGCGGTCCGCCCAGCGCGATCCGCTCCTCGACCAGCGCCCCCTGCACCACGGCGACGGCTCCCGCGGACACGTCGTGGTCGTGGAATCCGGTGTCGTGGTCGTCCATCCAGCAGATGAGCCAGACGTCGACGAGCTCGTCCCGCCAGAGGCGCTCGTAGCACCGCCGCTCCGGGAGGTGGCGCACGAGCTCCCCCCAGCGCTCGGGCGACCGGGCCAGCGCGCTGACCAGGTCCTCGAGCGCCGCCGGCCCGAGGGGGCTCTCCAGGACGTCCGCCGACAGCTGCTGGGTCACGCCGGCACCTCCGTTCGGTCGAGGAGACGGGCGGGGTTGACGGCGCGCAGCGCCGCGTCGCCCGGCCCGCCGAGGGCGAGGGCCGCGGGCTCCACCACGGGCCGGTCCGACCCGTAGACGAGTTGCTCGAGGCCCACCACGTCGATCACCGCCTCGACGGCCCGCCGGCCGTACGAGGACACGTCCAGGAACACCCGGTCGTCCACCAGCGGCGCCCGGCCGCAGCGCGCCGCGAGCCGCTCGTCGTGGAGCGGCGCCAGCCCCGCCAGCAATGCGAAGCAGGCGCGCAGCGCCGGGTGGCGGGGGCGGCCGATGGCGTGGAACGCGTGCCAGGCCGCCTGCATCTGGCTGACGTACGAGGTCATCGCCGGCCACCAGTCCGGCAGGCCCGGCTCGGACGCCGGGACGGGCGCCCACGGCGCAGGGCCGGGGTGGACGAAGAGCGGCGCGTCGGCCGCCTCGAGTACCGCCAGCAGCGGCCCGCAGCGATCCCATCCCTCGGGGGTCGCGAGGGCGGCGGCCGGCAGGCAGAGGCCGACGAAGCCTCGGGCGAGCCGCTCGGCGAGCAGGTCCGGCCGCGGCTGCGTCAGCGCCGCGCTTGCCCACGCCGCCAGGCCCCGCGGCAGCTCCGCCGCCCCGTCGTGGTAGGCCGCCATCAGCTCCTCCGCGTCGTCCGGCGGGAGCGACTCGATGCCGAGCGGGCTCGAGAGCGACACCACCGCGAGGTCGACCCCGTCGCCCGCCAGGAGGGCGGCGCGGCGGTGCGCGTCGTGGCGGTCGGGATCGAACGCCCAGTCCGCCTCGCCGGTCAGACTCAGCACCCACCGCCGGCCGCGCCGCCGAATGAATGGGGGCTCGTCCCGGCGGGCCAGCGCAGCCAGGAGCGGCTCAGGCCACAGGTGCTGGTGAACGTCGACGCAAACCATCGCTTCAGTTATTGACCGTATGAGGAATCATTTGGCACGTCCAGGCCGATGAGTTGGGTCTAACCGTCGCAACGCCGCTTTCCAGGCCGAAGCAGTTGGAATGTCCACATTCTCCTCTCTTTTTCGATCTTTTCAACCCGATGCATGGAGGAACATGCCGCCAGCCGATCGCGAGCACCATCGCCACGACGTGGAGGACGGGACGCCGGCGAGCTTCTACGCGTCGCCGCAGGAGGCGCTGGCCGCGCCGAGGGAGGACTTCCTGTACGTGGCGGCCCTGCACGGCGGCACGGGCGTGGACGCGCCGGACTTCATCGCCGTGGTCGACGCCGACCCGGACTCGGAGACCTACGCCCAGGTCATCCACGAGACGCCGATGCCCAACGTCGGCGACGAGCTGCACCACTACGGCTGGAACCGCTGCAGCTCGGCCTGCCACGGGCCCGACCGCTCGCACCTGGTGGTGCCCGGGTTCCGCTCGTCGCGCATCCACCTCCTCAACGTGGCCGACGACCCCCGCCGACCACGGCTCGAGAAGGTGATCGAGCCGGATGAGCTGCTCCGCGCCACCGGCTACACGCGCCCGCACACGGTCCATTGCATGCCGGGCGGGATCGTGGTGCTCAGCATGCTCGGCGACGCCGACGGGAACGCCCCGGGCGGCTTCGCCGTGCTGGACGCCCACACCTTCGAGGTCCTCGGGCGCTGGGAGCGCGACCGCGGCGAGCAGCGGCTCAACTACGACTTCTGGTACCAGCCGCGCAAGAACGTCATGGTCTCGTCCGAGTTCGCCGAGCCCAGCGCCTACGAGAAGGGCTTCGACGTCGCGGACCTGAAGGCCGGCCGCTACGGGCGCCGCCTCCACTTCTGGAACCTGGAGCGGCGCAGCGTCGAGCAGACCGTCGACCTCGGCGACGGGGGCCAGGTCCCGCTGGAGGTCCGCTGGCTGCACGATCCGGAGGCCGAGGAGGGATTCGTCGGCGCGGCCCTGTCGAGCACCATGTGGCGCTGGCGCCGCGAGAACGGCGGCTGGCGCGCCGATCAGGTGATCGCCGTGGACCCGGTGGAGCAGGAGGGTTGGCCGTTCCCGGTCCCGGGCCTGATCACCGACCTGCTGGTTTCGATGGACGACCGCTTCCTCTACTTCTCCAACTGGCTGCACGGCGACCTGCGCCAGTACGACATCTCGGAGCCGGGCACTCCGCGCCTGACCGGGCGGCTGTGGCTCGGCGGCGTCCTCGGCCATCCGAACGACGCCGGGCGGGCGCTGAACGGCGGCCCGCAGATGCTGCAGCTCTCACTGGACGGCCGCCGGCTGTACGTCACGAACTCGCTCTACTCGACCTGGGACGACCAGTTCCATCCGGGGCTGCGGTCCTGGCTGCTGAAGGTGGACGTGGACCCGGAGGGCGGCCTGTCCGTCGACCGGGACTTCTTCGTCGACTTCCACCGGCGCCCCGGCGGGCCGGCGCGCGTGCACGAGGTGCGCCTGCCGGGGGGCGACTGCACCACGGAGATCTTCCCGTGAGGAGCCTCCCGGGTGGGGCGCCCGTCCGGCCGCGAGCGGGCGATGGCGTGACCCCGGGTGAGCGGCAGAGATCGCCGCCCATTCGCTCGGTACGAGGGGCGTGTCGGGAGCTGCCTCGTCGTGGACGTGATCCACGGCGCCCCGTTGGCGCGGCTGCTCGAGATGTTCGAAATGCCCCTGGAGAGGCCCCCCGGCGTCCCCTCGCCCGTCTGGCGCCCCAGCCGCCGGCGGACCCCCGAGGGCCGCGAGGGCTCCGCCCCGGGGCCCGCGCGGGCGCGGCACTCAGCCGGCGATGTCCAACCTCCCCAGAAGCTCGTATGCGGAGCGGCCCGGATCGAGGCCGGGCGCATCGTGCCACCCGAAGGTGGTGATCTCCCGCCAGCCGCTGAGCTGCGCGGCGATCTCGGCGGCCGACGTCCGCTCCCGGGCGACCACGGGGGCACAGACGATCGCGGCGTGGAGCCTGAGCGTCGCGTCGCCGGCGCCGGCGCGCGGACGGATGGCCGTCGGGCGCGCGACCCGCGCGGCCGCCCGCAGCCGGGGGGCGAGGGCGTCCAGCGCGGCCTCCGGGTCGTCGCCCTCCAGGCCGGCGTCGAGGAGCGACAACGGCAGCGGGTCGTAGTCGGTGGCCACGGTCCTGGCGCGGCGGCCGTCCGCGGCCGCCGGCTCGAGGTCGAGGCGGAACCCGACGAGGCCGTCGCAGAACGACCTCGTGGTGATCGTGAAGCCGTGT
>JAWVEW010000428.1:0-22578 GCA_033856495.1 Miltoncostaeaceae bacterium
CCAGGCGGCCGGCCGGCCCGCCGCCGAGCTCCGCCAGGCGGACGCGGTAGGGCTCCTGCAGCGCCGCGACCGCCCGGCGGCGGGCAAGCGCCACCGACGCGCCCATGGCGGCCAGGCGGGCGTCCCAGGGGGCGAGGCCGGCCGGGGCCGCCAGCCCGGCCCGCACCCGCCGCAGCATCGCGTTGCGCTGCACGAGCGCCGCCTGATAGCCGACGAGCGGCTCGCCGTAGCCGCGCTCGGCCGCGTCCAGCAGGCGGTCGAGGTGGCGCCGGCGCGCGCCCGGCGGCCCCTTCACCGCCCGCAGCTCGTCGGGCAGGAACACGAGCACCACGCCCCGCGCGCGCCAGCCGCCCAGCGACCGCACGGGTTCGCCGTCGATCCGCAGCCGGCGCCCGACGCCGGCCTGGTAGCCGATCTCCCGCAGCGAGGCGGGAGGCCCGGCCGGCCCCTGCAGCTCGAGCTTCACGTGCAGCGCCGGCGCGCCCCAGCGCACGGCCTCCGCCTCGCGGCTGGTGCGCGGGGAGACGCCCAGGCAGGCGAGCACGATCCCCTCCAGCAGCGAGGTCTTGCCGGCGCCGTTCGGCCCCACCACCAGCGCGAGACCCTCCGGCAGCTCGACCTCGGCCCGCCGCCAGCAGCGCAGGTCCGCCACCTCCAGCCGCCGAGCCCGCCAGGCGTCCTCGGGCTTCTCCTCGACTCGCTGCGACGTCACACCCTGGATCGTAGTCCCCGGTGCCCTCGCAACCTGTGACGGAGGCGCGTCAAGAGCGCGCCCGAACGTCGAGGTCTCGTCGACTAGACGTTCAGCCGGATCGGCATCAAGAGGTAGCGGTAGTCGTCGCCGGCGCCGCGCAGCAGGCCGGGGCGCAGCGGGCTGATGAGGCACAGCCGCAGCTCGTCGCCCTCCACGCTCTCGACCCCGTCCCGGACGAACTCGGCGTTGAACCCGATCTCGAGCGGATCGCCCTGAAACGCGACCGGCAGCGACTCCCGGCCCTCCCCCAGCTGGTCGCTGGTCGCCGACACGGTCACCTGCCCGCCCTCGAAGCTGAGCCGGATCGGCGCGGCGCGCTGGGCCACCACCCCGATCCGGGTGAGCACCTGGAGCAGCTCGGTGCGCTCGAAGGGGACCTCGTGCTCGAAGCGGTCCGGCACCAGCTGGCGGTAGTCCGGGAACTGGCCGTCGATGAGGCGGCTGGTGAGGCGCATCCCCCCGACCCGGAAGACGGCCCGCGCCTCGCCGAGCTCCACGTCGACCGACTCGGCCTTGGTCGCGGCCGCGAGCCGGGAGAGCTCGGCGAGCGCCCGCGCCGGCACGATCGCCTCGCTGGCGGCGGCCGGCGGCGCCTCGAGCGGGGTCTGCTTGACCGCCAGCCGGTATGAGTCGGTGGCGACCATCGTGATCCCGTCGGGGCCGAGCCGCGTCAGAACGCCGGTGAGCACGGGGCGAGAGTCGTCCCGCGAGGCGGCCCGGATCACGCGGTCGATGGTGGCGACGAGGGGCGCCGTCGGGATGGCGACCCCCTCGCCGTCGTCCGGGGGCAGCGCCGGGAAGTCGGACGCCTGGAGGCAGTTCAGGCTGAAGGCGGAGCCGCCGCCGGCCAGCGCCGCGACGCCCTCGCCGCGCCGGTGCTCCACGGTGACCGGGCCGGGGGCCATGCTGCGCACGATGTCGGCCGCCAGCCGCGGCAGCACCACGGCGCCGGGGTCCTCGACCGAGGCCTCGAGCGGCGCGCGCAGGCTGAGCTCCATGTCGGTCGCCGCCACCTCGACGGCGCCGTCCTCCGCCCGCAGCAGGACGTGGCCGAGGATCGGGATCGTGCTCTTCGAGGAGGCGGCCCGGCCGGCCAACGCGAGCTTGCCGGCAAGCTCATCCCGCGAGCACGTGAGTCGCACCGCTCGACACTACCACGCGCGGTCGGCAGGCCGGCGGGGGCTTCCGGGGCCGCTCGGCGCCCGCGTTCTCGCCCATCCCCAGGGGCCGGCGGACCCCATCATGAAGAGACAGGACAACTTGAAGAACCTCGTCGTAGTGATAGGCGCTGGGGGTACTGGGGAGCGTCCGCGGAAGTCCGGCGCGAGCGGCCCGTTCCCGGCCGTCCGGCCTCGGGAGAAGGCTGGGGAGAACCGGCGCGGGCCCACCCCGCACGCCGGCGCCGGCCCGCCCGCCGCACGGAGCTGGGGACGGGCGGCCCGCCGGGCGCCGGTCGCTCCCCAGGCGATGTGGATCGCGCCGGCCCGCGCCGCCGGCCCTGGTCGCGAGGGCCGCGCGAACGTCTCCGAGGGCCGCGCCGCCGCCGGCGCCGCCGCTCGGCTCATGGCATGCCACCAGGGCGACCGATGTCGGCGTGCCGTCCGCGCGCAGCAGGCCGGCGGCGGGGCGGCGATCCCGGCCCCGGTCGCCCCGTGATTCCCGGGGCGCCGGCCGGTCCGTGCGGTCGCTACGCGTGCCCGGTGAGCCGGGCCGTCAGCTCCTGGACCGCCGCGTAGACCTCGCCCTCGTCGCCCATCTGGCGGGCCACCTTCTGGACCGCGTGCATCACCGTCGTGTGGTCCCGGCCGCCGAAGGCGCGGCCGATGGACGGCAGCGAGGCGTCGGTCAGGTCCCGCGCCAGGTACATCGCCACCTGCCGCGGCCCGACCACCCGCTTGGTGCGCTTCTGCGAGCGCAGGTCGGCGATGGAGACGCCATAGTGGCGGCAGGTCTCGCCCTGGATCGCCTCCACCGTCAGCGCGCCGTCCCCCGGCTGCACCAGGTCCTGGAGGACGTCCCGGGCCAGGTCCACGCTCACCGGGCGCCCGCCGATGGAGCTGTGCGCCATCAGCCGCGTCAGCGCGCCCTCCAGCTGGCGGACGTTCGTCGACACGCGCGCGGCGATGTAGGAGAGGACGTCGGGGTCACGGATCTCGTAGCCCTCCGACTCGACCCGCTTGCGCAGGATCGCGATCCGCGTCTCCAGGTCGGGCGGCTGGACGTCGGTGATGAGGCCCATCTCGAAGCGCGAGCGCAGGCGGTCCTCCAGCGTCGCGATGGCCTTCGGCGCGCGGTCCGACGAGATCACGATCTGCTTGCCGCCATCGTGGAGCTCGTTGAAGGTGTGGAAGAACTCCTCCTGGGTCTGCTCGCGCCCCGCCAGCGACTGGATGTCGTCGATCAGGAGGATGTCGATGCTCCGGTAGCGATCCTTGAAGGAGCGCATGGTTCCGTCGCGCAGCGCGTTCACGAACTCGTTCGTGAAGGTCTCGACCGAGACATAGCGCAGGGCCAGCTCCGGGTGGTTGCGCTCGACGAAGTGGCCGATCGCGTGCAGCAGGTGGGTCTTGCCGAGCCCGACCCCGCCGTAGACGAACAGGGGGTTGTAGGCGCGCGCCGGCGCCTCCGCGACGGCGAGCGCCGCCGCCTGGGCGAACCGGTTCGACGGGCCGGTGACGAAGGCCTCGAAGGTGAAGCGCGGCTGGAGGGCGCTGCGGGCGGAGCGCCGCGCCGGGGGCGTCAGCGCCAGCGTCCGCGCGGGCAGCGGGGCGGGGCCGTCGGCGTCGCCCGCCTCGGGGCCGGGAGCGGGGCACTGATCGGCCACCTCGAGGTCGACGGCGACGTCCACGCCGAGCACCTCGAAGAGCGCGTCCTTGAGGAGCGACATGTGGCGCTGGACGATCCAGCTGCGGCAGAACTCGGTGTCGACCTCCAGCGTGATCCGGTCGCCGGTGAGCCGGACCGCGCGTGCGCCCTCGAACACCATGCGGTAGGTGACGTCGTTGAGCGTCTGGCGAAGCCGCCCCCGCGCGTCGTCCCAGACGACCTCGAGCTGCTCGGGTGCGGCGCTCGCGAGCAGCGAGACCGGGCTCGCCCCGGTCAAAAGAGGGCGGTGAGCAGGTCGCGGCCGGCTCCGGCGAGGCTGCGGGCGCCGTCGGGCGAGCGCTGGAGAAGGCCCCGGTGCTCGAGCAGGGCCAGCTCGCGGCCGCACTCCGAGAGCGGCAGCCCCAGCTCGGCGGAGAGCCGGGCCGGGTGGGCGGGGCCGATCTCGCAGAGCACCGCGAGGAGCCGCCGCGCGACGTCGGAATGCGCCGCGGCCGGCGCGGCCGGCGCGGCCCCGGGCCCCGCGAGCGTCACGACGGTGCCGCCGCAGAGGTTGTCGGCCAGGTCGAGGGTGCCGCCCTCGGCGGCCATCAGCGCCGACGCCAGCGGGAGCCCGCTGCCGACGCCGCGGATGACCCGACGCGCGGCGGCATCGGCGGAGCTGAAACCCGGCTGCATGGCGAGCTCCTTGTCGGGGATCCCGGGACCCGCGTCCGAGACGCGGAGGGTGTGCCCGCCGTCCATGACGCTGACGAGCGCGTCGTTGAAGGCGGCGTGGATCAGGTTCTCGATCACCTCGCGGACGGCCAACACGGGGAGGGCGGACCGGGCCGCCGCCCGGGTGAAGAGAACCTCGATGAGGCCCGCTTCGTCCGGGTCGGCGAGGTCCTCGACCAGGGGCGGGTCGAGGGGGCCGGCGTAGACCGCCAGTCGGGCGCGGGGTCCCATTCGATGGGCGCCGCGCGGCCCGCCTGACGGGGCGGTGAGGGCAAGTGTGGGGGGCATCGGGCGGTGAGGGGCGCGAGCCTACCTCGGCCCCTTGGACCCCAGAAAGGGGGGCGGGGGGGCTGTGGAGAGCGAAGTGCCGAGGATGCGGCAAAAACCCGTTCGAGGCCCGTTCGAAAGCGCACCTCCGCGCCGCGTGATTCCGCTCTGCAAGCGATATCCGACAGTTTTCCACAGGGCTTTCCACACCTGTGGACGAGCGGCGGCGCGGGGGTGGGGAACCGGCACTTTGCTAACATGCCCCGACCTTCCGGGGGGCGCGCCGGCCGCCTCGGCTGCCCCCGTCGCCCCGAGCCCTCCCATGGAGCAGCGCGCGTGAAACGCACCTACCAGCCCAGCCGCATCAAGCGCAAGCGTACTCACGGGTTCCGCAAGCGCATGAGCACCCGGGCCGGGCGTGCCGTGCTCAAGCGCCGCCGGGCCAAGGGGCGGGCGCGGCTCTCCGCGTAAGGCCCGTCCGCTCTTGAGCGACGGGGGTGCTCCGACCACGCGCCCGCGCCGGGGGAGGATCACCCGCAGCGGAGACTTCGACGCCGTCTACCGCCGCGGTCGATCGGCCGCCAACCGCCACCTGGTGCTCTATGCCTTCGCACGCCCGGCCGCGCCGCCCGACGAGCCGCCGCGCCTCGGCCTCTCCGTCTCCCGGAAGGTCGGCGGCGCCGTGGAGCGAAACCGCGTGAAGCGCGTGCTGCGCGAGCAATTCTGCCAGCTGGCGCCGCGGCTGCCGCGATCGATCGATTTCGTGGTGATCGCCCGTCCCGGCCTGGCCGAGCACCTCGAGCAGCACGGCAGCGCCGCGCTCGGCGCCCGCCTCTGCGAGCTGGCCGAGCGCCTCTTCGCGGGGACCGCGGACGACCGGACGGCCAGCGCGTGATCCGGCGCGCCCTGATCGTGCCGATCCGCGGCTGGCAGCTGCTCGTATCCCCGTTCATCGCCCCGCGCTGCCGCTACTACCCGAGCTGCTCCGCCTACGCGGTGGGGGCGATCCGCGAGTTCGGGCCGGCCAGGGGGCTGGTGCTCGCCGGCTGGCGGCTCTTGCGCTGCAACCCCTGGAGCCACGGGGGCGTGGACCACCCCCGCGACCAGCGCCTCTTCCGATGAACCCGCTCGATCTCCTCGAGACCCCGCTCCGCGGGCTGCTGCGGTTCCTCCACACCGAGGCCAACCTCACCTACGGCTGGTCCATCGTCACGCTGACGGTGATCGTGCGCCTGGTCCTGCTGCCCCTGGCGGTGCAGCAGATCAAGGGCATGAAGAAGATGCAGATCCACAACCCGGCGATCCAGGAGATCCGCAAGAAGTACGCGAGCGACAAGCCGAAGCAGCAGGAAGAGATGATGCGCCTGTTCAAGGAGCAGAAGATCAACCCGCTGGCCTCGTGCCTGCCGCTGCTGGCCCAGTTCCCGGTCTTCATCGCGCTGTACTACGTGCTGCGCAACTCGTTCAAGACGGGTTCGAGCTTCCTCGACGGGTCGCCCCTGGACTTCATGTGGGTGATCCCGAACATCTCCAAGCACCTGGGCGAGATCGGCTCGGGCGCGTTCGTGCTGGTGGCGATCTACGCGCTCTCGCAGATGCTCTCGAGCGAGGTCTCGGCCACCCCCAACATGAGCTCCCTGCAGCGGAAGCTGATGCGATTCCTGCCGCTCTTCGTGGTGGCGTTCGTGTTCATCTACCCGGTGCCGTCCGGGCTGGTGATCTACTGGGTCACCACCAACCTCTGGACCTGCGGCCAGATGCTCGTGATCAAGCGGGCGATCGGGCTGACGGCAGCGGTCGCCGGCGCGCCCTCGGGCGAGGGCGGCCCGCTGCCGCCGCGGAAGGGGCGATCGCGCACGCTGCCCCAGTCCGCCGCAGCGGTCGTCCCGGAGCCGGAGGCGGCGCCGAAGCCATCCCGCACGCCGAAGCGGCGGACCGGGGGCGCCCCCGCAGCCCCCGCAGCCGAGACCTCCCAGGGGAACGGCGCCGGCCAGCGGCCGCGCCGCGCGCCGCGCCCGCGGCGTGCCGCCCCGCCGCCGGAACCGGCGGCTCCCGAGGCCACTGCGCCGCAGGACCCCACACCGCCGCCGCCTCCCGACGGGACCGCGGGCCCCGACGGCGCGCCCGGCGCCGGCGCGCCCGACCAGGCGGCGCCCAAGAGCCAGCGCCCGGCCGGGGACGGCGCCCAGCGGCGTCAGCCGCGCGCGCGGGGCAAGGGCGGCTCCTCGTCGGGCCGCAAGCC
This sequence comes from Miltoncostaeaceae bacterium, assembly GCA_033856495.1. Lineage (GTDB taxonomy): Bacteria > Actinomycetota > Thermoleophilia > Miltoncostaeales > Miltoncostaeaceae > JAWVEW01. The sequence continues at coordinate 6,804 of JAWVEW010000428.1, forward strand.
GCCACGGAAGCGCCGGTGAGCACGCCGCCCGAGTCGTCCAAGCTTCCCGCCGGGGCCGTCGAGGGGGTCGGCGAGACCGTCGGCGAGGCTCGCTGGAAGGCCCTTCGCGCGCTGCGGGAGACGCTGCCGGACGGCGAGCTGGACGAGCGCGACGTGGAGTTCGAGATCGTCAGCGAGGGCCGGCGGACGATGCTCGGCCGCACGGACGAGGCGGCCCGCGTGATCGCGCGGCTGCGCTCGGGCGAGGAGGCGGGCCCGCCGCCGCCGGTTCCGTCTGGGGCCGGCCCGGCCGCCCTCGCCGGAGCGTTGCAGGCGGTGCTGGAGGGGCTTCAGCTGCCGGGCCGGGTCGGGATCAGCGAGACGGCCGACGGCAACCTGGTCGGCGAGGTCTCGGGCTGCGACGCGGCGCTCCTGATCGGGAAGCACGGCGAGACCATCGACTCGGTGCAGTACCTGGCGGCCCAGATCGTGCGCCGGGCGGAGGGCGGCTCGCGCCGGCGGGTCGTGGTCGACGCGGAGGGCTATCGCGCCCGGCGCGCCGCCCGGCTCGAGAGCCTGGCGCTGCGCGCGGCCAAGGAGGCGATCCAGCACGGCGAGGAGATCGAGCTCGACCCGATGGGGTCGCACGAGCGCCGCATCATCCACCTCGCGCTGGAGAGCCACCCGGGCGTGGTCACCCGCAGCGAGGGCGAGGAGCCGCGCCGGCGGGTCATCGTCGAGCCCTCCGACGAGGAGCACTGAGCGCGCCCACGGCGGTTTCACGTGGAACCGTCGCCGGGCCGGCGTCGCGTCTCGTGGCGCGCAGCGCCGAGATGGGCGTCGAGCTCGGGCTGGGAGCCGCGGCCGCGCTGGTCGCCCTGCTCGACCGCCTCTCGCTGGAGCAGCAGAATCTGACAGCGATCGAGGGGCTGGAGGAGGGCATCGACCGCCACCTCGCCGACAGCCTGGCGGCGCTCGCGCTGCCGGCGGTCGCCGGCGCCGGCGCCGCCGTCGACATCGGCAGCGGCGCCGGCTTCCCGGGGCTGGCGCTCGCGCTGGCGCGGCCCGGGCTGGCGGTGACGCTGGTGGAGAGCGAGGAGCGCAAGGCGGACTGGCTGCGAAGAGCGTCCGAGCCCCTTTCTAACGTACGGGTCGTGGCCGACCGCTCGGAGCACCTGGCCGCGCGCGAGCGCGAGCGCTGGCCGCTCGCCACGGCGCGTGCGCTGGGCCCGCTGCCGGTCGTGCTCGAGCTGGCGGCGCCGCTGGTGGCCCCGGGCGGCACCCTCGTGGTGTGGCGCGGGGACGCCGCGCCGCCGGCCGAGCGTGCGGGCGCGGCGCGCGCCGCGGCGGAGCTCGGGCTCGTGCCCGGCCCTGAGACCGCCGTCCGCCCGTTCGCGGGCGCCCGCCGCCACCTCCTGGAGTTCCGCAAGGTGAGGTCGACGCCCCCACGCTTCCCGCGCCGCGCGGGTCGCGCGGCCAAGCGCCCCCTCGCGTGAGGGGCCCGCGGCTCATCTACGCCGTCGCCAACCAGAAGGGCGGGGTGGGCAAGACGACGACCGCGGTGAACCTCGCCGCCTGCCTGGCCGCCGCCGGCGCCGAGACGCTGCTCGTCGACGTCGACCCCCAGGCCAACGCCACCAGCGGCGTCGGCGGGCCGCGCGAGGGCGTCCCGACGATCGCGGACGTGCTCCTCGACGACCTGCCGCTGCAGCGGGCGATCGTCGCCACCGGCGTTCCCGGGCTGGACCTGGTGCCCTCGGGACCCGATCTCGCCGGCGCCGCGGTGGCCCTGCCGGGCCGCGCCGACCGCGAGCTGATCCTGGCCCGGGCGCTCGTCCCCGCCCGCTTTCGCTACCGGCGGGTCTTCCTCGACTGCCCGCCGTCCCTCGACCTGCTCACGGTCAACGCGCTGGTGGCCGCCGACCGCGTGATCGTGCCGGTGCAGTGCGAGTACTACGCCCTCGAGGGGCTCTCGCGGCTGCTCGAGACCATCGACGCCATCCGCGCGCGGCTCAACCCCCGGCTGCGCGTGGCGGGGGTGCTGCTGACGATGCACGACCCGCGCACCCGGGTCAGCGGCGAGGTGATCGGGGAGGTGCGGCGGCATTTCCCGCAGCTCGCCCTCCAGAGCGTGATCCCGCGCAACGTGCGGGTGGCCGAGTCGCCCTCCTACGGTGAGCCGGTGGTGCGCTTCGATCCGCGCTGCGCGGGCGCCGACGCCTACGTGCTCGCCGCCCGGGAGGTCGCCGAGCGTGGCTGAGCCCCGCGGCCGCCGCGGCCTCGGCCGCGGACTGTCGGCGCTCCTCGGCGAGGCCGAGCGCTCCGAGCCGGGGGCGGCGCTGGCCGAGATCGCGCTGGACGCCATCGACCCGAACCCCGACCAGCCCCGCCGCACCGTCGACGCCGCCGCCATCGAGGCGCTGGCGGACTCGATCCGGGCGAGCGGGCTCGTGCAGCCGGTGACGGTGCGGCCCGCCGGGGAGCCGGGCCGGTACGAGCTCATCGCCGGCGAGCGGCGCTGGCGGGCGGCGCGCCAGGCGGGCCTCGACCGCATCCCCGCGCTGGTCCGGGAGGCCGACGAGCGCGAGCGGCTCGAGCTGGCCCTGATCGAGAACCTGGTCCGCGAGGACCTCAACGCGATCGAGGTGGCGCGGGCCTGCGCGAGCCTGCTGGAGGACTTCGGCCAGACCCACGCCGAGCTGGCGCGGCGCCTGGGCCGCAGCCGCCCGGCCGTCTCGAACCTGGTGCGGCTGCTGGAGCTGCCGCCGGAGGTGCAGGAGATGGTGGCCGACGGCCGGCTCTCGGAGGGCCACGCCCGCGCGGTGCTGGGGGCGGACGGGGCGCGGGCCCGCCGTCAGCTGGCCGAGCGGATCGCGGCCGAGGGGCTCTCGGTGCGCCAGGCCGAGGCGCTGGCGCGGGCGGCTGCGCCGGCGCGCGCCGGCGCCCGCAGGCAAGCGCCGCCCCAGGAACTGGCGGACGGGGCGCTCCAGGCCTTCTACGGCGCCTTCGGGGCGCCGGTGCGGGTCCGCCCGGGCCCTCGCGGCGAGGTGGTGGTGGAGCTGCGCTTCGCCAGCGCCGGCGACCTGCGCGCGGCGATGGAGCGGCTCGGGAGCTAGCGGGCCCGTCAGGGAAGTCCCCCGCCGACAGGCCGCGTCGAACTCATCGCTCCTCGTTGTCCTCGGCCGCGTCGATAGCTCCGCTATTGACGCTCCTGCGTCCTCGAGGAACTCGGTTCTCGCACGCCTTACGACGACGACGGTGTTCCCTGACAGGCCCTGCTAGCGGATCCCGACGTCCAGGGTCAGGTCGACCCGGGCGTAACGCCCGTCGGGCACGATCACGGCGTCCCCCGAGCCGCCGACGACCTGGATGCCGCCTCCCGGTGCCGCGCCGGGCGCGCGCACGGTGTAGGGCCCCGGCGCCAGCGCGACCCGGTAGCCGCCCGTGGCCCCGGCGGTCGTCGTCGCCACGGCCCGGCCGGCCCGCTCGAAGACCAGCGAGACGCCCGCCGCCGGCGCGCTGCAGGGCCGTCCCACGACGCAGACCGGCGTGCTGGGCGAGATGACCACCGTGCCCGTGAGGCCGCTCGCCCCCTGGGGCGGGGGCGTCGCCGGCGGGGTCGTGCAGCCGGCGCCGATCAGCCCCCGGTAACCGGCGCGCCCGCGCGCGAGCCGGCGGGCGACGGCGAGCGCGGCGGCGCGCTGCCGGGCGGTCCGGGCGCGCCGCGAGACGGCGACCGCCGCCCGTATCCGCGCCGAGAGCCGATCGACCCGCGCTCCCCAGGCGGCGCACTCGGCCGCGCTCGCCGGCGGCGGCGCGGCCCCCCCGGTCGCCGCCGCCGCGGCGGAGCCGCCGCCCGCCGTCATGGCCAGGGCGGCAGTCAGCACGCCGAGGGTGAGCCGCCGGCGCGCCCCCGCGCTCACCCGCCCGGCTCCTCCTCGGAGAGGGGAAGGGTGAGCCTGACCGTCGTGCCGGCGCCGGGCGCCGAGTCGATCCGGATCGCCCCGCCGGCAAGCGCCGCGCGCTGGCGCATCGCCGAGAGCCCGAGATGGCCGCCCATCAGGCCTCCGCCCGCCGCGGTGGGGTCGAAGCCGCGCCCGTCGTCGGCGACCAGCACCTCCATCCGTCCCTCGACCTCCCGCGCCTCGATCCGCGTGTGCGTGGCCCGGGCGTGGCGGCCGACGTTGGCGAGCGCCTCCTGGATCACCCGGAAGGCCACGGTGCGCTGCATCTGGGGGAGCGCGTCGGCGGCGTCGACGTCGACCTCCACCAGGACGCCGGCGTGCCCCAGCCGCTCGGAGACGGAGCGCGTCGCGGCCGTGAAGCCGAGCTCGTCGAGCGCGAGGGGGTGCAGGTCGAAGATCACCTGGCGCAGCGCGCGCACCGACGAGCGCGCGTGGCCGGCCACGTAGGCGCACTCCTCGGCCGCCTTCATCGCCCTGGCCTCCTCCAGGTCCTGGACCACGGCGTCGAGCAGCAGGCTCAGCCCGACCAGCTCCTGCACCGGGCCGTCGTGGATCTGCTCGGCGATGCGGCGGCGCTCCTGCTCCTGGGCCTCGACCAGCGCCGCCGCCAGCCGGCGCCGGTCGGCCTGCTCGCGGCGCAGGTCCGAGAGCAGCTGCGCGTTGGTGAGCGCCACGGTGGCCTGGTCGGCGAGCCAGACCAGGCGCTCGGTGTCGTCCTCGACGAACGGGTCGGCGCGGCGCCGGCCCAGCAGCAGCACGCCCAGCGCCGGCCCGCCCCGCCCGCGAAGCAGGGGCATCGCGAGCGCCGGCCCGTCGAGGGTGCGGGCCACGCCGTCCTGCATCGCGCCCGCGGCCCCCGCGGCGCCGGGCGGCTCCTCCCCCTCGCGCAGACCGTCGGCCGCGGTCTGGACCAGGGCGCCGTCCTCGCCCGCCTGCATGAGCACCGCCATGTCCGCGCGCCCGAGCCGCCGCGCCTCCCGCACGATCGTCCGCTGGACGGCGCTCGCGTCGAGGGACCGCGCGACCGCCCGGGTCACCTCGCTGAGGGCGATGAGCTGGCGCACCTGGTGGTCCAGCTCGCCGGCGCGCTCCTGCAGGCCAGCGAAGAGCTGGGCGTTGCGCAGGGCCAGCGCCAGCACCCGTCCGGCCGCCAGCGCCACGCCCCTGTCGCGGTCGCCGAAGTCGCGGCCCCGGGCGGGGGCCAGCGCCAGCACGCCGATCGTCTCGCCCCGCGCGCGCATCGGCACGAGCAGGGCGCGCTCGAGTCCGGTGGAGGCCAGCCACGCCGCCGCCAGGCCGCGGTCCCCGACCTGGACCACCTGGCCGCGTCCGAGCGCGGAGTGCAGCTCCTCCCGCTCGGGGGCGAGCGCCAGACCGAGGTCGCCGCCGGGAGGCGACTCGGCGTCCCCCACCCAGCTGCGCAGGTACAGGCCCCCGGTGGTCGGGTCCTTGACGAAGACCGCGCCGCGGGCGCCGCCGACCGCCCCGAGCACACGCTCCAGGCCGTCGGCCAGGATCGCCTCGATCTCGCCGCCCGCCTCCGCGGCGGCCAGCGCGCCGTCCAGGATCGGGAACAGCGCGTCGCGGGGGTCGTGACCTGCCGTCGGGCTCATGCGGCGCTCAGCGCTCCGCCTGCGCCGCGGCCGGTGAGCCCGTCAAGGGGCCCGCCCCTATCGGATCATCGCCTGCCGGATGCCGATCGCGACCGCCTGCGTGCGGTGCTCGGCCTCCAGCTTGGCGAGGATGTGCTTCACGTGGGTCTTCACGGTCTCGACGCTCAGGACGAGGCGGTCGGAGATCTCGCGGTTGGAGCAGCCGTCCGCCAGCAGCTGGAGGATCTCCCGCTCGCGGCCCGAGAGGGGGCTCTCGGGCCGGGGCTTCGAGAGCTGGCGGAGGAAGTCCGGCGCCAGGCGGGGATCGACGTAGGGCTCGCCGGCGGCGACCTGGCGGATCGCGCTGAGCAGGGTGGGCCGGTCCGCGTCCTTGAGCACGAAGCCCTGGGCGCCCGAGTCCAGCGCCTCCCAGAGGAGGTCCTGCTGGCCGTGGGCGGTGAAGACGATGACCTTCACGTCGGGATGCTCGCGCCCGATGATGCGGGTGGCCTCGAGGCCCCCGATACCCGGCATGCGGGCGTCCATCAGGATGATCGTGGGCCGCCGGCGCCCCGCCAGCGTGACCGCCTCCTCGCCGCTGGAGGCCTCGCCGACCACCACCAGGTCGTCCACCTGCGAGAGGACCCGGCGCAGGCCCTCCCGGACGACCCCGTGGTCGTCGACCAGAAGGCAGCCGATCGGACGGCCTCCCGAGTCCGTGCTCACAGCTGCGCCGCCCTCTTCGCGCCGGCTCGGCGGGCGAGAGATGGGCGATCCTGGATTCGAACCAGGGACCTCATCCTTATCAGAGATGCGCTCTAACCGACTGAGCTAATCGCCCACAGATGCGCGCCCAAGGCTAGCAATCGGCGCCGCGCCCGGGCAAGCAGCGGGCGGCTCGGGACCGCCCGGCCGGGCCCCGCGCGCCCCGGCCCGGAACGGCCCTATAATGGCCCGGGCCTCGGATTCGGCGACGAAAGCGAGTGGCCGTGCAGGAGATGGTGATCTACGGCGTGAGCTTCGACATGGTCGGCAAGCAGCCCATCGTCCTGCTCAAGACGGTGAGCGGGAACAAGTTCCTGCCGATCTGGATCGGCCACGCCGAGGCCGCCGCCATCCTCATGAAGCTGCAGGGCGCCCAGACTCCGCGGCCCATGACCCACGACCTCGTCAGCGACATCCTCGGCGAGCTCAACGCGCAGGTGGCCAAGATCACGGTCACCGAGCTCAAGGACAACACCTTCTACGCGCTGATCACGCTGAAGTCGAACTCCTCCGAGATCGAGGTCGACTCGCGCCCCAGCGATGCCCTCGCCCTCGCCGTGCGCACCAACGCGCCGATCTTCGCCGCCGACAAGGTGATCGAGGACAGCGCGATCGAGTTCGAGCACGAGGTCGAGGACACCGAGGAGGTGGTCGAGAAGTTCAAGGAGTTCCTCGACAGCGTGAGCCCCGAGGACTTCGCGAAGTAGCGCGCCCCGCTCGGGGGCCCGGACCGCCCCTCGTCAGGCGGGGGCAGCGGTCTCGCGCTTGGTGAGCTCCAGCAGGTGGTCGTATAGCTCGCGCAGGCCCTGCGCCGACAGCGGCCCCCGGTTGGCCCCCTGCAGGTAGCCGTGCATCCAGTCCTCGCGCTGCTGGTCCACGAACTCCAGGCCCTGCGACTGCTTGTAGGCGCGCAGGCGGCTGACCAGGTCCAGGCGCTGGTTCACCGCCTGGACCAGCTTCAGGTCGTTGTCGATGATCGCGTCCCGCATCTGGCGCACGACCGCGTCGCGCGCGGCGGTGTCCGGGGTCGGCTGGGAGCTCATCGCCGGCAGCTTACGCCACGCCCCCGGATCCGGGCCGGGTGAACCGCGGGCGGCCCTCGACCGTAGTCTCCTCGTGATGGGCAAGCGCAACCGACCGCGGGACCTGTCCCGGCTCGCCGACGAGGACCTGCTGGGGCTGGTCGAGGCCGGCGAGGAGCGCGCGTTCGAGATGCTCTACGACCGCCACTCGCGCGTCGCCTACTCGCTGGCCTACCGCCTGCTGGGCGACGCCGCCGCGGCCGAGGACCTGGTCCAGGAGGCCTTCCTCGCGATCTGGCGCGGCTCGACCCTGTACTCGCCCAGCCGCGGCAGCGTCCGCACCTGGCTGCTCGCCATCCTCCACAACCGCGGCATCGACCGGCTCCGCTCCGTCGCCGCGATCGCGCGCCGCCAGGACGCGCTCGAGCAGATCGACCAGGGCGTCGTTCCGGACATCGCCGAGGCGGCCGTGGGGCGAGCAGAGGCGGAGGCGGTGCGGGCCGCCCTCACCGGCCTTCCGGCCGAGCAGCTCGAGGTGCTCAAGCTCGCCTACTACGGCGGATTCACCCATCAGGAGATCTCACAGATGCTGGAGGTGCCGCTGGGCACCGTGAAGAGCCGGATGCGGCTCGGCCTGGAGCGCGTCCGGCGCGCGCTCGACCCCACGACCTTCGCGCCCGCATGAGCGGCGAGCACGACGCCGTCCGGGACCTGCTGGCGCCGGCCGCGCTCGGCGCGGCGGGGGCGGCCGAGCTTGCGCGGGTGGAGGACCACGCCGCGCGCTGCGCGGTGTGCTCCGAGGAGCTCGCGGGCCTCCGCGCAGCGGCCGGCGCGATGGGATCGAGCCTGCCCGCCGTCCAGCCGCCGCCCGCCCTGAAGTCGAGGCTGATGGCGCAGGTGCGGGCGGAGGCGCCCGCTGGCGCCCCGGCCCCGCTTCGCCGGCGCCGCCGCCGCCCGTTCGAGTGGATCACGCCACGGGCCGCCTGGCCGGCGCTGACGGGCTCGCTCGCCGCCGCGGCGCTGATCCTGTTCGGGCTGAACCTCGCCGCGCGCTCGCCGGCGCCCTCCCAGCTGACCTCGATCAGCGTGCGCGGCACCGCCGCCGCCGCCGATCTTCGCGGTCAGGTGATCGTGCTGCGGGACCGCGACGTCGCGGTGGTGCGGCTGCAGCGCCTGCGCCCGGCGGGCAGGGGCCGCGGCTACGAGCTGTGGGCGATCCGGGACGGCAAGCCGGTCTCGGCCGGGTTCCTCGCACAGCGGGGGCCGGGCGAGGGCATCCTGGCGGCCACCGACCTCGCCGGCGTCGAGTCGCTGGCGGTCACGCGGGAGCCGGTGACGAACCGCTCGGCGCCGACGAGCGAGCCGGTGATGGTGGTTCCGCTCCCGCCGCAGGGCTAACCTACTGGGTCGTGGGCTCCCGGCCCCGCCGGGCCCCTCGCGCCCCGACGGACGAGGACAGGACGTAGGGACATGTTCGACTTCTCCCCCATCCAGATCGCGATCGTGCTGCTGATCGTGCTGGTCGTGTTCGGACCGAAGCGCCTGCCCGAGCTGGGCCGCAGCATCGGGAAGGGCCTCCGGGAGTTCCGCAGCTCGATGTCGTCGGACGACGACGAGCGCACGCCGACGGTCCCCACCCGCGATCCCGCGCGCACGGCCGTCGCCGAGGACCCGGAGATCCTCGAGGGCGTCGTGGTGAGCGGCTCCGAGCCGCCGCGGCCGCCGACGACGTAGCCTGAGTGCGGCGCGTCAGGCGCCCCATGTCGGTGCGCCGCGTCCGCCCGGACGAGCGGCTGACCGTCGTCGAGCACCTCGACGAGCTGAGGCGGCGGGTGCTGGTGAGCGCGGCCGCGCTGGTGGTCGCGTTCGCCGCCATGTACGCGATCCACGAGCCGCTGCTGCGGTTCCTGCAGCGCCCGCTGCCGGAGGGCGAGCGCCACCGGCTGATCACGCTCTCGCCCACCGAGCCCTTCTACCTGGTGATCAAGGTGAGCTTCTGGGCGGCGGTGCTGGTGGCGCTGCCGGTCTGGCTGTACCAGCTCTACGCCTACGTGGTGCCGGCGGTCTCGGACCAGCCGAAGCGGAAGGTGCTGGCGGTGGTGGGCGGCGTCTCGGCGCTCTTCCTCGGCGGCGTCGCCTTCGCCTACTTCGCGGTGCTGCCGGTGGCGCTGCGCTTCCTGCTGGGGTTCGGCGACGGCCTCTTCGTGACCCAGATCCGGGCCGGGGAGTACTTCAGCTTCGCCACCACGATGCTGCTGGCGGGAGGCCTGCTGTTCGAGGTGCCGGTGGCGATGACCGCGTTCGCGCGGCTCGGTCTGATCACCGCGTCCGGCTACCGCCGCCACCGCCGGATCGCGATCTGCGTGATCGCCTTCATCGCGGCGATCCTGCCGGGCGGCGACCCGCTGAGCATGATCCTGCTGATGCTGCCGCAGCTCCTGCTCTACGAGGTCGGGATCTGGCTTGCGAGCGCCTTCGGCTCGACCCCGCTCTGGCGCCGCGAGGCCTGGGCCGCCGACGACGAGCCGGAGCCCGGCCCGAGCTGAGCGCTATGCCGCTGCCGGGTCGGGGGCGCGGTCGAGGGCGGGCAGGCGGACCGTGAAGAGGGTCCCCTCGCCGGGCCAGGAGCGCACCTCGATGGAGCCGCCGTGGGCCTGGGCGAGGCCGCGCGCGATCGCGAGCCCGAGGCCGGCTCCGCCGCCCTGCCGCGAGTCGTCGGCGCGGTAGAAGCGGTCGAACACGAACGGCTGGGCTTCGGGCGCGATGCCCTCGCCGGTGTCCCGGACGGCCAGCGAGGTCCAGGCGTCGCCCGGCCCGGCCCCGCTCACCTGGATCTCAACGGCGCCGCCGGCGGGCGTGTGGCGCAATGCGTTGTCCAGCAGGATGAGCAGGATCTGCTCGATCCGCGCCGGGTCGGCGTCGACGAGGGTCACCTTCGACGGGGTCGTGGTGCGCAGGGTCACGTCCGCGCGGGCGAACAGGGGGCGCCGGGCGAGCACGATCCGCTCGGCGAGCTCGCTCAGGTCCACCGGCTCGCGCTCCAGCGGCAGGGCGCCCGCGTCGAGGCGCACCAGCTCGAGCTGCTCCTCGATCAGGAGCTCCAGCCGCCGCGTCTCCTGCGACATGAGCCCGAGGAACTCGCGCCGGCGCGCGTCGTCCATCCGCTCGTCCTCCATCAGCTCGAGGAAGCCCTTGAGCGCGCTCACCGGCGTCTTCAGCTCGTGGGAGACGTTGGTCACCAGGTCGCGCCGGGCGCGCTCCAGGCGGCGCTCGGCGGTGACGTCGCGCAGGGTGACGACCGTGCCGGCGACGCCTGCGGCCGAGGGCTCGACGCGCACCGACAGCACCGCGCCGCCGGGGGTGGCGATGTCCTCGAGGGCGACCCCGCGGCGCTCCTCCTGCGCGCGTCGGACCGCCCGCGCGATCTCGGCCGGAAGGTCCTCGAGACGGACCGCCCCGGCCTCCGCGGGCAGCTCCAGGTAGCGCCGGGCCACCTGGTTGGCCACCGTGACCTCGCCGCTGGAGCTGACGGCCAGCACGCCCTCGGCCAGCGAGGCGACCAGCTCGCGGGCGCGGTCGCGCTCCCGGATGGTCTCGCCGACCAGGTTCTCCAGGCGGGCCGCCATGCCGTTCAGGCTCTCGCCGAGCGCGGCCAGCTCGCGCGGGGAGTCGCTGCTCGAGCGGGCGGAGAGGTTGCCCGCGGCCAGGGTGGCGGCCGTGCTGGCCAGCCGCCGGATGCGGCGGGTGAGGGCGCGTGCGATCAGGTAGCCGACCAGCGCCGCGAGCGCGAGCACCGCCGCGACGGCGAGGAACACGCGGTTGCGGACCCCAGTGAGGCCGCTTCCCACGTTCTGCACCGGGACCGTCGCCTCCAGCGCCCCGAGGATGGTGCCGCCGGCGCGGACCGGCACGGCGACGTAGACGACCGGCGCCTCCCTCGTGCCGCCGACCTGGCTGCTCGGGATCCCCAAGAGTGCCGCCGTGATGACGCGCTGCTCCGCGTTGGCGTCGGCCCCCTCCGCCAGCCCCTGCGGATCCGACATGAGGTTGCCGTCCGCGTCGAGGAGCTTGACGCGCCCGTTCACGCTGAAGGCGGCGTCCAGCAGCGTCTTCGCGTTGGTGCCCGGCAGGGCCACCAGCGGCGCCGTGTCGCGAAGGGTCTCGCCGACGCGCTGCACCGTCCGCTGGGCGCGCTCGCTCCTGGCGGTGGAGGTCAGGGTCGGCAGCACGACCGCCAGCACGGCGACGCTCGCGGCCGCCCCCAGCGCCAGGAACGCGGCCACCAGCCAGGTCTGCAGCCCCAGCCGGCGCGCCCCGGGCAGGCGCTCCCTCACGCCGGCCCCTCCTCCCGGCCGAAGGCGTAGCCGACCCCGCGCACGGTGCGGATGAGGGTCGGGGCGGAGGCGTCGCGCTCCACCTTCTGGCGCAGGTGGCGCACGTGGACGTCGACGCTGCGCAGGTCGCCGTAGAAGGAGCCGCCCCAGAGGTGGTTCATCAGCTCCTCGCGCGTGAACACGCGACGGGGCGAGCGCGCGAGCTTCAGGAGGATCTCGAACTCCGAGTACGTGAGCGTGACCTCCTCGCCGTCGCGCACGACCGTCCGGGCGCCCGGGTCGATGAGCAGCTCGCCGGCGCGCAGCGGGGCCGTCTGGTCCGGCTCCAGGCGGGCGCGGCGCAGCTGCGCCTTCACGCGGGAGACGAGCTCGCGCGGCGAGAACGGCTTGGTGACGTAGTCGTCGGCGCCGAGCTCCAGGCCGAGCACCTTGTCCAGCTCCTCCCCCCGCGCCGACAGCATGATGATCGGCGTGTTGCGGGTCGCCCGGATCCGCCGGCAGACCTCGAGGCCGTCGACTCCCGGCAGCATCAGATCGAGCACTACGAGGTCGATCGGCTCGCGCTCCAGCACCTTGAGCGCCTCGTCGCCGCGCGCCGCGCCGATGACCTCGAAGCCGGCGTCGCGCAGCGCGTACTCCACGATCGTCCGGATGGACGCCTCGTCGTCGACCACCAGCACCCGCTGTGACACCCTGGCTCCTTCCGCGGCCGCCCAGCCCGGGATTGTAGGCGGGTCGCCGCGCGGTCCCCAGGGCGGGGGGCCGGCGAGCCGCGGCGCGCCTACCGGGCACGCTCGACCGTTGAGCGCCCGCCGTCCCGTCCGGCCGGGGCGCCGACCGGCGGGCGCGCCGGCGCCGGGGCGAGGGCGGCCGCGCGGTACAGGAGCACCACCCCGACGGTCTGGGCCAGGTGGTACATGGACGTCGGGTCGATGGGGCCGATGCCGCTGGGCGTCGCCTGCAGCGCCGCCGCGCCGCCGCTGGCCACGATCGCCGCGATCACCCGCGGCGCGCGCGGGTGGCCCCGTCGTGCGGCAACGCCCCAGAGCGCCAGCACCGCCAGCATCGTCACCCCCTCGCACAGCAGGATGGCGCCGACGCCGGCGTGGCCGAGCAGCGCGACGGCCGCGTAGGCGACCAGGCTCGCGGAGCGCAGCAGCCAGAAGGCCCGCGCCCGGCCCGGGCCGAGCACGTCCGCGACGGTCGCGGCGAGCATGTAGGAGATCGCGACGACGACCATCCCGCTGATCGCGGCCCAGCTCGGGTCGCGCCAGCTGCTGTCGGTGGGGAGCAGGCCGTGGTGGGCGGCGCCGGCCAGGGCGGCGACCCCGGTCCACTCGAAGGTGCGCACCCAGTGGCGGCTGACGCCGGGGCGCCCGCGCAGCCGGAACGCGAGCGCGACCGCGACCGCGCCCAGCGCCAGGTCCGTGAGGGCCATCGCAGGCTCGGCGAGGATCATCCGAAGGCACGGTAGCGCCTCCCGCCGTGCCCGCCGAGGAGCCGCGACACGCGTGGGACGGGGGATCGGGGAGCGGGCTACACTCCGCCGCCGTGACGGCGCCCATCGAGATCCATCGCGCCCGCGCGGAGCACGCCGCCGCGCTCGCCTCGATCTACGACGAGGGCATCGCCACCGGCGCCGCCACCTTCGCCACCGGCCCCCACAGCGCCGCCGAGCGGCAGGCCTGGCTCGCGGCGCGCCCCGCGCGCGCCCCCGTCTTCGTCGCGGAGCGGGAGGGCGTCGTCCTCGGCTGGTCCGCGCTCGCGCCCTTCTCGCACCGGCCCTGGTACTCGGGCGTCGCCGAGTACACGGTCTTCATCGCCGCGGCCGGCCGCCGCAGCGGCGTCGGCCGCCTGATGCTGGATCACCTGATCGCGTCGGCGCCCGGGCTCGGCTACTGGAAGCTCGTGGGGATGATCCTCTCCGACAACGCCGCCGGGGTGGCGCTGGCGCGCGCGGCCGGGTTCCGGGTGGTGGGAGTCCATCGCGCCCACGCCCGCCTGGGCGGGCGCTGGCGCGACGTGACGGTGCTCGAGCGCCACCTCGACGGCGAGGCGGCCTCGGTCTAGGCGACGGCCGGCACCTCGGTCGTGCAGGCCGCGCAGCGGGTGGCCGCGATGGGGATCTCGGTGAGGCACTCGGGGCACTTGCGGGTCGTGGGATCCGGCGAGGGCTCCTTCCGCGACCGGGCGACGAGCTTGTTGAGCGGCACGATCACCAGGAAGAAGACCGCCGCCGCGATGATCACGAACGCGATCACGGCGTTGAGGAAGTGCCCGTACCTGAAGGTGCTTCCGTTGATCGTGAAACTGAGCCGCGAGAAGTCCGACTGGCCGCCGATCGCCGCGATCAGCGGGGTGAGGAAGTCCGCCACGAACGCCGCGATCACGGCACCGAACGCGGCGCCGATGACGACCGCGATCGCCAGGTCCACCACGTTGCCACGCAGCAGGAACCGCTTGAAGTCGCTCAGCACGACGCTCCCTCCGATCCGAGTCGCGCGTTGGGGGCCCGCCCGCGGCGCTGACGCGGGCAACGTCGAATCTAACCGGAGGCCCGACGGGAGGGCGGGGGACGTTTTCCCCAGGACATCGCCGGGTATCCCAACGGGACAGCGAGGGTTCGCCGGCGAGGCCGGCCCTGCTGGCGAACACGACGGCGGCGCCGGGGGGACCGCCCCGCTGGGGGGTGGAAGCGCCCGGTCCACCAGCCTCAGCCCACTGCGGGCAGCGCTGCGCCCGCTCGGTCCGGACGGATCGACGCGCTCTCGTCGTCCCCGGGCAAACGAAGGAGATCAATAATGGCATCGACGCCAGGTGGCGCGGGTGAGCTCGAGCTGTCGGCTGCGGCGCGGCCCGAGGAGATCGGCTCGCTGCGCCGCGCGCTGCGCGACTGGCTGGCCGGCTCGGGCGCGGGGCGGGACGAGGTCGAGGACGTCAGCCTCGCCGTGGGCGAGGCGCTGACCAACGCGGTCGAGCACGCCTACCCGGACGGCCAGGAGGGGGAGCTCGCCGTGCGCGCCCGCCGCGAGCGCGACGGCGTGGTCGCGGTCGCCGTCCGCGACTACGGCCACGGGGACTGGCGCACGCCGCCGCCGGGCTCCGGCCGCGGCTGCGGCCTCGGCCTGATGCAGCGGCTGATGGACTCGGTCGAGGTGAGCTGGACGCCGAAGGGCACGGAGGTCGTGCTGCGCCGGCGGCTGGGCCGGGGAGGATCCGCTCCGGGACGCTGGTCCCGGGGTGATGCGCCGGGGCGCGCCCGGGCGCCCGTGCGCTGAAGAGACGCGGAGGGCCCCGCCGCGGCGGGGCCCCTCACGCGCGCGCGATCAGCCGCTGGTCACCATGTTCACGACGCCGATCATGTGCCCCTCGGGGTCGTTGAAGAGGCCGATCACCAGACCCTCCATGACCGTCTCCGGGCCGAACAGGCGCGACCCGCCGAGGCTCTCCGCCTTTGCCAGCGCGGCCTCCACGTCGGGCACGTAGATGTAGAAGGTCACGTGGCCCGGCGAGCCCTCCGGCGCCTGGCCGACCCCGCCGCCGATGCCGATGCCCTCCGGCGAGACGTTCCCCTCCCGCGGCACCATCCCGTAGTTCAACGGGTTGTTCGCGTCGATCTCCCAGTCGAAGAGCTCGGAGTAGAAGGAGCGCAGCGCGGCGCCGTCCTTCCCCACCACCTCGAAGTGCACGACGGGCTGTCCCATTGGTGTGTCTCCTCTCCGCGCCGAGGGGCCGGCGCTCCACGATGTTCAACGACCTTCGCACCAGTGACGACCCCGGCGCCCGCGGAAACTCATCGCCGCTCGCCCAGCGCCCCGGCCAGGGCGCCGGCGAGCGACTCGAGCTCCGGCATCCGGTCGGGGCCGCGGAACACGTCCTCGCCGACGCCCTCGGCGGTGGCCAGCGCCTCGGCCAGCCGCGTCCGTCCGGTCTCGGTGAGCGCCGCGTAGCCGACCCGCGCGTCCCGCGGGTCCCGCTCGCGCGCCACCAGCCCGACCCGCTCGAGCGGGATCAGCGCCCGGGTCACGCCGGACGGGCTCATCGACAGCTGCTGGGCCAGCTCCACCCGGCGCAGCCGTCCGCCGGGCGCCCGGCCAAGCTCGTGCAGCAGCACCAGG